>NZ_CBFFRJ010000241.1:0-3089 GCF_965644225.1 Phytobacter sp. V91
GCCATCATCTCGATGCTGAGTGGCTATAAAGATGTCTGCCACACCATCACGTTCGACAACGGTGGCGAGTTCAGTGAGCACAGGACGATAGCGGAAGCGCTGGAAGCGGAATCCTACTTCGCTCACCCATATGCGTCGCATGAACGAGGATTGAATGAGAACACAAACGGCCTGTTAAGGCAGTTTATCCCGAAGGGAACTGACCTGCACACAGTGTCAGAAGAAGACCTACGGCGCTATCAGGGTGCGTTGAACAGCAGGCCACGCAAGTGTCTGGGGTTCAGACAACCCTCGGTGGTGTTTGCAGAGTTAAGACCGGCGGCTTAGCGTTGCACTTCGAACTTGAATCCGCCAGAAGCTTACCATCGTTAATTAACCGGAGCGGAACCTTCCGCGCTGGAAAATATTCAGATTAACTGTCCGTATTGATACGGAGAGTGGGCTACGCGCAATTCGTGGCGCCACAAGGGAGAATATAATGATAAAAATTGTTACTATCGGCGGCGGCAGCAGCTATACCCCTGAACTCCTCGAAGGATTCCTGAAGCGTTATCACGAGCTGCCGGTTACGGAACTGTGGCTGGTGGATGTGGCGGAAGGGCAGGAGAAGCTCGATATTATCCACGCTCTCTGCGAGCGGATGGTGGAAAAAGCCGGCGTCCCGCTGAAAGTCTATAAAACGCTGGATCGCCGCTCGGCGCTGGAAGGCGCGGACTTCGTCACCACTCAGCTGCGCGTTGGTCAGCTGAAGGCGCGTGAAAAAGACGAGCGTATCCCCCTTAGCCACGGCTATCTTGGCCAGGAAACTAACGGCGCCGGCGGCCTGTTCAAAGGTTTGCGCACCATTCCGGTGATTTTTGATATCGTCAAAGATGTGCAGGATATCTGCCCGGACGCATGGGTAATTAACTTTACCAACCCGGCGGGAATGGTGACCGAGGCCGTATATCGCCATACGAACTTTCGGCGCTTTATCGGCGTGTGCAATATTCCGATCGGCATGAAAATGTTTATTACCGACGTGCTGCAGCTGAGCCCGGGCGATGAGCTGAATATCGACCTGTTTGGCCTCAACCACCTCGTGTTTGTGCGCGACGTGCTGGTGAACGGCGTATCTCACTTCAACGAGCTGCTGGACGGCGTCGCGTCCGGGAACCTGAGCGCCAACTCGGTGAAAAACATCTTCGATTTGCCGTTCAGCGAAGGGCTGATTAGCTCCCTGCGCTTAATTCCGTGCTCCTATCTGCTCTACTACTTCAAGCCGAAAGAGATGCTGGCGATTGAAATGGGCGAGTACTATAAGGGCGGTGCCCGCGCTCAGGTGGTGCAGAAGGTGGAAAAACAGCTGTTCGAGCTGTATAAAAATCCGGATCTAAACGTTAAGCCGAAGGAGCTGGAGCTGCGCGGCGGGGCATACTACTCCGACGCGGCATGCGAAGTGATCAACGCTATCTACAACGACAAGCAGACCGAGCACTACGTGAATATTCCGCACTATGGCCACATCGATAATATCCCGGCCGACTGGGTGGTGGAAATGACCTGTACGCTCGGCTGCGACGGGGCGAAGCCGACGCCGCGCATCACCCGTTTCGATGAGAAAGTCCAGGGGCTGATTTACACCATCAAGGGCTTTGAAGTGGCGGCGAGCAAGGCGGCGATAAGCGGAGAGCTGAACGATGTGCTGCTGGCGCTCAATCTGAGCCCGTTGATTCACTCCGACCGCGATGCCGAAATGCTGGCGCGTGAAATGATCCTCGCCCACGAAAAATGGCTGCCTAACTTTGCGGCGACGATTGAGAAACTGAAAAAGTAACGGGAGCGGCTGATGGAACGCGTGTTAATCGTTAATGCCGACGATTTTGGCCTCAGCAAGGGGCAGAACTACGGCATTATTGAAGCCTGCAAAAACGGGCTGGTGACCTCGACCACCGCGCTGGTTAATGGCGCGGCAATCGGCCACGCGGCCCAGCTCAGCCGCTGCGTGCCGGAGCTGGGCGTCGGGATGCACTTCGTCCTGACGCTGGGCGAGCCGCTCTCCGCGATGCCGGGCCTCACCCGCGAAGGGCTTCTGGGGAAGTGGATCTGGCAGATGGCGGAAGAGGGAAGCCTGCCGCTGGATGAGATCGCGCACGAGCTGGAGTGCCAGTATCAGCAGTTTATCGAGCTGTTTGGCTATGAACCGACGCATATCGACAGCCATCACCATGTGCATATGATTGCGCAGATTTATCCCATCGTGGCGGCATTTGCCCGCGAGAAGGGCTTGGCGCTGCGTATTGACCGTCAGCAGGCGCAGCGCGACGGTCTGGCGCAGGATGCAGCGCGCAGCAGCGATGGCTTTGCCAGCGAGTTTTATGGCGACGCGATTTCTGAAGCGTTGTTCCTGCAGACTCTGGATGATTCAATCCAGCGGGAAGAGGCCTCCCTGGAAGTGATGTGCCACCCGGCGTTTATTGACCACACCATCATGAGCAGCGCCTACTGCTACCCGCGGCTGGCTGAGCTTGAGGTGCTAACCTCAGAATCATTAAAAATCTCAGTCGGTCAGCGAGGGTATCGACTTAGCAGCTATCGATATATGCGTAGGGAATAATTCATGTGAACATCTTATTTAAGGAAGGAGCAATTGATTCGATAACAACTATTATATCGCACTTCATCGTATGATACATAAGCAAAAAGAAACTCAAAAAAGGTGAAAAATGTAAGGATAAAGGTGTTCATTGTCATCATGAAGATGAACCATGAATGATTAAATAGCACCTTCCTTAACCCTTAAATTATTTAATAACCACAACATGCGTTATTCCATAATTTTTCTCGCTTAAATATAAACAAATGTCGTGATTTTCTTGAATGAAATTTCAAAACATCGCGAATTCAGATAATAAGTGCAACGCTCGGTCATGATTGTGGAGAGTGTAGGAGGAAGGGTTAACTACCGATAAGTTATCCCGTTCTTCCTACCACAGATGAGCGAGTAACATGAAGTACCGGCAGTTAACCGACGGCATACGATACCAGATTGCCCTGTTGTTTGGTGATGATATTAGCCTCACGGAGCTCAGCAAGCGTGTTGGCGTCAG
>NZ_CBFFRJ010000242.1:0-3015 GCF_965644225.1 Phytobacter sp. V91
TCTGAACCAGATTTAATCTGACAGACACCTGTATAAATAACCGGTAACTGTCAGATCAGGTCTGAGCTAGTACAGCTCATGGTTTGTCGGCGCCTTTGAGGCGCTCACCCTAAAGCCTCCGGCTCTGCCGGAGGATACTTACTGCTACCGCCGTCGTGCGGGTGGTCGCCAGCGGTATGGCGATAAAGTCCGTTCCGGCATCATCGTCAGAACGTTCAGCAAGGAACTGACTTATTTCCTGATTCAGCAGATTAATGCTGTACGGCGTTTCTGTCGAAGATGCCATCGGCAGAGGAATGTCATATTGCAGATGGTTTAAAATATCGTCCACCAGCCAGTCGGTGCCGTCGGCAAAACTGATATGCTCTACCTGGTATCGTGAGGACCAGAAAAAGTTCTGTACAGTAACGCTGTCGGTACTGTCCTGAAAGCCGATCACCAGATTGTTACCACTACGGGTAATTACCGCCTGACTGGCCAGAATACCGTCACCAAAACACAGGCTGTCTGTTTCTCCGCTGTTGCCGTAATCAGAGAGAACATCCTGGCCGTCACCGGCGTTAAATCGGTAACTGTCGCTGCCACCGTTCCCGTAAAGACTGTCGTTGCCTGTCCCACCCGCTAGCAGGTCATCGCCATCGCCGCCGCTCAGATAGTCATTGCCCGCACCGCCAGCAAGCCAGTCATTCCCTGAAGATCCATAAAGGTTATCATTGCCGTCTTCTCCATGCAGAATATCGTCACCGACGCCGCCATCCAACGTATCGTCACCCGCACCACCTGCCAGCAGATCAACACCAGTCGATCCGTAAAGTTTGTCATTGCCGGTGCCGCCATAGAGGGTATCGTCTCCGCCGTCGCAGTACAGAAGGTCATCACCATCATCACCGGAAAGGGCATCGTTACCCACCCCACCCTGCAGCGTGTCATTTCCGTCGCCGCCATGGATTTCGCTACCTTCACCGAATGCCTGCAGGTATTGATCAGCATCGGTTGCGGCCAGCACTAAGGCCTGCACCCTGGCAACGTCCCAGGTTGTTCCGTCGGCAAAAACAATCTGCCCTATGTGATAAGTGGGGAAAAAGTCCTTAACCGTTACGCTGTCTGCCGTATCGGCAAAACGTATCAGCAGATCCCCATTACTACGCCGAGCAATAGTCTGCCCGGCGAGAATCCCCTCGCCAAAACGCAAAGTATCAACATCGCTGCTTCCCTTTTTACCGTCGATAATGGTGTCCTGACCATCACCGGCATTAAACAGATAAGTATCACTATCAAAACCACCGTTGAGGGTATCATTCCCCCTACCGCCATGAATCAGGTCATTCCCTATGCCACCGTTAATGATGTCATCGCCTGCATCGCCATACAGAAGGTCGTTTTCAATTCCGCCTTCCAGTGTGTCCGCACCATCGCCACCATGAATTTCGCTGCCCCCGCGTAACCCCTTAATCGTATCGGCGTGCTCAGTTGAGGCCACCAGAATGTCTCTGATTCGCTGATTATCCCAGCAGGTACCATCCGCAAAAACGATTTGATCGATGCGATAACTGGCGTCAAAGAAATAATTTTTGATGGTGATACTGTCGCTGCTGTCCTGAAAACGGATCACCAGATTGTCAGCATCACATTGCAAAATGACCTGTCCGGCATCCAGTCCCTCACCCAGGCGAAGCGTGTCGCGTTTATCAGTGGCGCCATAGCGGTACTCGGTAATAATGTCCTGACCGTCGCCTGCGTTGAACAGATAAGTATCATTGCCTCGACTGCCAGATAAACTGTCGTTACCGATACCGCCCGCCAGCAGATCGTCACCCGCCCCGCCATCCAACGAATCGTTACCAGCCTCACCGAACAACACATCATTCGTTCCAGAACCTGTTAGGGTATCGTCACCGCCTGCTGCGTGTATTTCGTATCCTTCACCTGAGGAGTACAGCTGCTGGGCGTCGTCGGTGGGCATCAGTACTTTGGCCTGAATGGTTGCGAAATCCCAGGTTGTGTTATCGGCAAAAACAATATGCTTAATCGACAAGCCGCCCCGGATAAAATAACCGCTAATCGTCATACTGTCGCCGCTATCGGGCATATTGATATTAAGGTCATTCCTGTTTCGTTGCAGAACAAGGTTATCGGCCGTAATACCCTCGCCTATTTGCAGGATATCGTTACCCTCGTTGAAGTCGTATTGCCGAATAACGTCATTACCGTCGCCGATATTAAATAAATAGCGATCAGCGCCCGCGCCGCCGTCAAGGACATCATCACCGACGCCTCCGGCCAGCACATCGTCACCCTCTCCTCCGATGAGGATATCGTCACCTTCGCTGCCATAAAGCTGCTGATTGTTAACCGGTAATGCTTCATCTGGTGGTTCGGGCAACATGGCATATACAGTTTCAACGTCCCAGATGGTGCCATCGGCAAAGACAATCTGCTCTACCTGATAGCAGGCTGAAGCAAAATAGTCGCTGATTGTCACGCTATCGTCGCCGTGCTGAAACGTCATGACCAGGTCTTTACCACTGCGTGAAAGCTGCGTCTGGGCTGCAAGGATCCCGGCAGCAAACCTCAGCGTGTCATGCTCACCGTAAAAATCATAAAGGGTATCCTGGCCATCACCGATGCTGAATAGCCAGCTGTCGTTACCCATTCCCCCGTCAAGCCAGTCATTGCCCGTACCACCTACCAGTAGATCGTCTCCGTTACTCCCCTCAAGCGTGTCATCACCGTCTTCGCCATAAAGAATGTCATTTCCCCAGTTGCCGGATATAACGTCATTGCCCCCTCCGGCGTAAACTACGCTGCTTTCATTGTTAGAAAAATACCACTGGTCGCCATCATCAAATCTCAGGGGGAGATTTTTAAAGATCTTATCTTCCAGGCAGGATCCATCAGCAAAACTAAGCGTAACGGAATATTTACCCATGGTATAGTAATTTGTACTAGCTCAGACCTGATCTGACAGTTACCGGTTATTTATACAGGTGTCTGTCAGATTAAATCTGGTTCAGA
>NZ_CBFFRJ010000243.1:0-2825 GCF_965644225.1 Phytobacter sp. V91
CGACACCCATATCAAAACCGGTAACTCTCAACCTTTCAAGGTCAAGTGTCAGATCAAGTCGCGACTAATACAGCTAATGCCTGCGGCAATCGAGGCGTTGTCACGTTTTTCCGCAGGCGTACGCACAATACCGATCAACAGAATACCGTGCTTTGGCGCCAGGGTGCTGAGCGCCCAGTCCATCCACTTTTCACCCTGCGCACGGGCGGCGGGCGACTCCGGCCATAAACGCGCCTGGCCGTACTGGGCGCTGAGATAGCGCACAATGGCGTTGGACTCCCAGAGGACGACGTCGGTTTCGTCATCGCGCAGCAGCGGCACCAGCCCGTTCGGGTTCATCGCCAGGAAGTCCGCTTCATGGTTGAGGCCAAAAGCGCCACCGGCCAGGATGTGTTCATACGGCAATTCGAGTTCGTCGAGCGTCCAGCGTACTTTCTTGACGTTCGATGAGTTATTTCTGCCCCACAGCGTAATCATATGACCCTCTCGATTTTCAACATCCTCAGATGGCACCCATGGTGAGATAAAGTTAACGTTCTGGCAACGTTTTGCAAAAAAAAGCCCTCGCAGCAGCGCAACCGCCTGTTCTTGCGTAAACTTTACCTTTCGGCGCTTTCAATCACGTTCGTTATGCGCTATTACTCACGGCTTGTTGCGTATGGTGGTGCGACGTTATTTTCAGAATGGATACCTGGGTGGCCTATATGACGCATTTATCTCCCTTACCACGCTTTTCTCGCGGTCTGGCGGCGGGAGCCGCGCTGATCGTTCTCTTTTCTTCCTCTTCGTATGCGGTAGAGCAGGCGCCGGATGCACCGGCTGTCGATGCCCGCGCCTGGATCCTGATGGATTACAACAGCGGCAAGGTGCTGAGGGAAGGCAACGCCGACGAGAGACTCGACCCGGCAAGCCTGACCAAACTGATGACCAGCTATGTGGTCGGCCAGGCGCTCAAAGCCGGAAAAATTCAGCTTACCGACACCGTTACCGTCGGCAAGGACGCCTGGGCAACCGGCAACCCGGCGCTGCGCGGCTCTTCACTGATGTTTCTTAAACCCGGCGATCAGGTCTCCGTTGCGGATCTGAATAAAGGGGTAATTATTCAGTCCGGTAATGACGCCAGCATCGCCATTGCCGATCATGTGGCGGGCAGCCAGGATTCGTTTGTCAGCCTGATGAACGGCTATGTCACTAAGCTTGGCCTCACCAATACCACGTTCAAAACCGTGCATGGGCTGGATGCGCCCGGCCAGTTCAGCACCGCACGGGATATGGCACTGCTCGGCAGAGCGCTAATCCACGACGTGCCGGATGAGTACGCTATCCACAAAGAGAAAGAGTTTACCTTTAACAAAATCCGTCAGTCGAACCGCAACCGTCTGTTGTGGAGCACCAGCATGAACGTGGACGGGATGAAAACCGGGACCACTGAGGGCGCAGGCTACAACCTGGTTGTCTCCGCAACCCAGGGCGATATGCGTCTGATTTCGGTGGTGCTGGGGTCGAAGACAGACCGTATTCGTTTTAATGAATCAGAAAAACTGCTCACCTGGGGCTTCCGCTTCTTTGAAACGGTGACGCCGATTAAACCGGATGCAGCCTTTGTCAGCCAGCGTGTCTGGTTTGGCTCGCAGAACGAAGTGAAGCTGGGAGCCGGGGAAGCAGGCTCAGTGACCATTCCTCGCGGACAGCTGAAAAACCTGAAGGCCAGCTACACCCTGAGTGAACCGCAGCTGACCGCACCGCTGGCCAAAGGTCAGGTGGTCGGCACAATCGACTTCCAGCTCAATGGCAAGTCTATTGAGCAGCGTCCGTTGATTGTGATGGAAGCGGTGGAAGAGGGCGGCTTCTTTGGCCGGATGTGGGACTTTGTGCTGATGAAACTGAACCAGTGGTTTGGCGGCTGGTTCTCCTGACGGCAACAGGCCGTGCACCCTGCGGGCACGGTCGCACGGTCAGTAGATAAGCTTAATCTGCTGCGCTTTCGCGAAGGCCACGAATGCATCGTCCGGGCGGCAGTCGCTGACGATGGCGTCAAAATGGCCTAATTCGCCCATGCAGGCCGGGCGCACTTTACCAAATTTGCTGTGATCAACCACCAGCACGTGGCGCTGCGCGCTGCTCATTGCCCACTGTTTCAGCGGTAACTCTTCCAGATTAAAGCAGGTCACCCCTTGCTCTGTATGTACTCCCGCCGCGGAATAGAAGGCGACATCCGGGCGCAAATAGCTCAGCGTCTCTTTGAAATTCAGCGGCTGAAAGATAGCGTTGCTGGCGTGAAACTCCCCACCGCTCAGAATGGCGCGGCACAAGGGTTTTTCCTGGAGCGCCAGAAAGGTGTTCAGGGAGTAACAGACCCCGGTAAAGGGAACGTCTTCGGGAATGGCTTCAATGATCCAGGGGGTAGTGGTACCACAATCGAAAAACACCATCTGATGCGGCTCGATCAGTTTTGCGGCCAGTTCGGCGGCACGGCGCTTCTCTTCCACCAGACGCGTCTTTTGATCGCTAAGCAGATAATGGCTGGCGGTACGTGGCTCCAGCACAATATAGCCCCCGAGCAGGACCACAGGCGCGCTGTTACTGCTGAGATCGCGGCGAATGGTCATCTCGGACACGCCAAGCAAAGCTGCCGCTTCTTTCAGATGCAGTTTATCACTGCGTTTAAGCGCGGAGAGTAACTGACCGATGCGTTCGTCACGTCTTGTTTCCATAGTTCCCCTGAATATAAAGAAAGCCCCGCATAGAGCGTAATGCCGTTCACTTAAGCGGAGCGGCACTGCGTTTCACCGGATAACGGGTTTTTGATATCTTAACCGCCCTCG
>NZ_CBFFRJ010000244.1:0-2753 GCF_965644225.1 Phytobacter sp. V91
CGGGCATCGTGAAAAATCTATGGCAAAGAAAGCCTTATGTTCTCATAACTGACGATTAAATCGCACCTTCCTTAAATATCAACCGATTTATTCACCCCTCACTGAAACAATCGTTGGCGTTGAAGCATTATTGCGTTGGCATGATCCCTTTTTTGGCCGTATTGGGCCTGAAACACTGCTGGGACTGGCGTCTTCAAACGGCCTGATGGATACCCTTTCAGGGTATGTGATTAAAAAAGCCATCTCGCAAATGGCTGGTTTAATGAAAGACCATATTCTTTTTTTGAGCCTTAACCTTGCACCAGCCGACCTTATTTCCGGGACCAGCGCCAGCATATTATTTAGCGAACTTATCCGTCACCACCTGCCGCCGGGTTCCATTATGCTGGAGCTCACCGAAGAGCAATGCAGTCGTCCTGATACGCTGGCTAAACAAGCGGCACGCCTGGCACAGCGAGGCTTTCAGCTTGCGCTGGATGATTTTGGCAAGGGTTGCTCCAATTTTGACCGGTTGCTGAGTCTGCCGGTCTCGACTGTTAAGATCGATCGAGATTTGACGCAGACTCTTTTCAGCCAGGGACCACGGCAAAAGCAGATACTGGGGATTTGTCGCTGTCTGTACCAGCAGCCGAACAGGGTTATCTTTGAGGGGATTGAAACTGAAGCACAGTCTGCGTTTATCGCAGAGCACTTCCCCGATGCCTGGCGCAGGGATGGTACTTTGCAAAAGCGATGTCGCCTGAGAGTGTGCGCCGCCTCCTGACGCAGCAGCAGTAGAACACACGCCGCTACAGGCAGTGGATAGCGCATCTGGCGGGTTCCGCAAAGCAAAAAGCCCGCTTAAGTTTCCTTAAGCGGGCTTCTTAAATATGGCTCCTCTGACTGGACTCGAACCAGTGACATACGGATTAACAGTCCGCCGTTCTACCGACTGAACTACAGAGGAATCGTGTGAACGAGGCGAATATTAACGACGCCACCTTCCCTTGTCAAAGGCTGTTTTCACAAAAACGATCGTTTGCCGATTTATTCTCCACTCTGTGGGAAAATGAAGCGGTTACGTCTTTTCTGCGGGTTGTTTGGGGTATTTCCACAGCCAGCGTCCGCTCACCATACTCCAGTAGAACAATACGCCACGCACGGCCCAGTCAAGCACCATCCCAAGCCAGACACCGACAACGCCCATCCCGAGCATAATACCGAGCGTATAGCCTGCCACCACGCGACAGCCCCACATACCCAGCATCGAGACCCACATGGCAAAACGTGCATCGCGCGCGCCCTTCTGGCCCGCCGGCAGTACCCAGGATGCCGCCCAGATGGGCATAAACGCGGCATTGAGCCATAAGAGGGTCTTAACCACCTCTTTTACATCTTCTTCATGGGTATAAAACGACGCCAGCAGCCCGGCAAAAGGTGCCGTTCCCCAGGCAATGAGGGTCAGTATAATGGTCGACAACCAGAAGACGTGACGTAGCTGGCGTTCAGCCTGGCCGCGCTGCCCTTTGCCCAGGCGCTTGCCGGTGATGATGGTTGACGACGCCCCGAGGGCGTTACCCGGCAGATTAATCAGCGCCGCCACCGAGAAAGCGATAAAGTTCCCGGCAATAACGTTGGTTCCCATCCCTGCCACAAACATCTGGGTCAGTAATTTGCCGCCGTTAAACAGCACTGATTCAATACTTGCCGGGATCCCAATCCCCATGACTTCCCAGATAATGGCGAAGTTGAGCGGCTTAAAATAGCTTTTCAGGGTGATGCGTAGCGCCGGGTTAAAGCCAATCATCAGCACCCAGATAATGGCGACGGCGCCGATGTAGCGCGAAATCGTTAATCCCAACCCGGCACCGGCAAATCCCATTCCCGGCCAGGAGAAGACGCCGTAAATCAGGACGCTACTAATCACAATATTGAGGATGTTCATCCCGCCGTTAATCAGCAGCGGAATTTTGGTGTTCCCTGCCCCGCGCAGCGCTCCGCTACCAATCAGCGTAATAGCCGCCGCCGGATAGCTGAGCACCGTCAGTTCCAGGTAGGTCAGCGCCAGCGCTTTAACCTCCGGCGTTGCCGCTCCGGCGATAAAGTTGATTATCTGCGCGCCGAAGTAGTGGATCACCGCCGCCAGCAAAATGGCGAACAGGGTCATAATCACCAGAGACTGGCGGGCGGCTGCCCTTGCCCGTCGTTTATCCAGTTTGCCGAGGCTAAAGGCCACGACTACCGTCGTCCCCAGATCGATCGCCGCAAAGAACGACATCACGACCATGTTGAAGCTGTCCGCCAGGCCCACTCCGGCCATGGCTTCTTTCCCGAGCCAGCTCACAAGGAAGGTACTGAGTACCCCCATCATCAGGACGCAGGTGTTTTCAAGAAAAATAGGTATAGCGAGCGGTGTGATTTCTCGCCAGAAGAGGACTTTGTAGCTCTTGCGTTTGGCGTACCATGGCGTGCGCATGACGGCCTGGCGTATTGGGGCGACGACGTTCAAAATTGACCTTAGAGAGAGAAAGATGAAACTTCATTTCAAATGATGGGGGAGATTTGCTTATCCTGCAAAGCATTTCCAAAAAATTGTCGTTAATTACAGCAAAATGACGCGTTTTGCGACAGTTGCACAAATGGGTGGGAATTGGGGTTTGACAAAAGATTTTTCGCCGCTAAGATACGACTCCACACCGATTCCTCTGTAGTTCAGTCGGTAGAACGGCGGACTGTTAATCCGTATGTCACTGGTTCGAGTCCAGTCAGAGGAG
>NZ_CBFFRJ010000245.1:0-2746 GCF_965644225.1 Phytobacter sp. V91
GGGCATCGTGAAAAATCTATGGCAAAGAAAGCCTTATGTTCTCATAACTGACGATTAAATCGCACCTTCCTTAACAATTGCGCAAAACAATTTAACAGTTTTATCATAGTCATGACATTCACCAAATGGTTCGCATTCAGTTCTGAATAACAGCCAGAATGATCGCTTTAAGACCTTATGGTCACAATCATAACAATTCACCCCACAAGAATTTATCCATTTGGTTCGTAAGGTTTACCCGAATCAAAAAAGGGGTAAAGGAGATGGACATGGCACCTGGTAGCACGCCTTGCAGGATGGTTACCTTCCTGCGCTGGCTTCTCGCCATTCTGATGCTCGTCATCGGTCTGGCTATCGGTATTCCCGGCATCAAACTCATTACATTAGGCGGCAGCACCTACTTTACAGTGATGGGGATCGCGATGGTTATCGCGGCGCTGCTGATTATCAAAAACAAAATCAGCGGTGTTGCGCTTTATGCGCTGGCCTTTATCGCTTCGATTTTCTGGGCGGTTGCAGATGCAGGCTGGTCATTCTGGCCACTGTTTTCCCGCCTCTTCACCTTCGGCGTACTCGCCTTCCTGGCCGCCGTGCTCTGGCCGTTTATGCGCGCTCAGAAGCAGGCGAAGCCGGTCAATAAATCGGTATTTGCGCTCCCGGCGGTACTCGGTGTTTTATTGCTGGCCAGCGCAGGCGGTATGTTCCACACCTGGAACGTGATTGCGCCGGACGAAGCCATTTCGGTCAAACCGGTAGCGGCAGACAGCAAACAGCAGGACTGGAAGCACTGGGGCAATACCACCCACGGCGATCGTTTTGCCGCGCTTGATCAGATCAACAAACAAAATATCAACCAGTTGCAGGTTGCCTGGGTTGCCCACACCGGGGATATTCCTCAGAGCAACGGCTCCGGCGCCGAAGACCAGAACACCCCGCTGCAAATTGGCGACACCCTGTACATCTGTACTCCGTACAGCAAAGTGCTGGCGCTGGATGTGGATTCTGGCAAGGAAAAATGGCGTTATGACGCCAAAGCGACTGCGCCAAACTGGCAACGCTGCCGTGGCCTTGGCTATTACGAAGAGAGCCAGGCAAGCCTCGCGCCTGTTGCCAGCGCGCAACCTGCCGCCTGCCCGCGTCGCCTCTTCCTGCCCACCACCGATGCCCGCCTGCTTGCCATTAATGCCGACAACGGTCAGCTTTGCGCTGATTTTGGCGACCACGGCACCGTTGACCTCAGCGTCGGCATGGGGGAAATAAAACCGGGTTACTACCAGCAAACCTCAACGCCGCTGGTGGCGGGGAATGTAGTGGTGGTCGGCGGCCGCGTGGCGGATAACTTCTCCACCGATGAACCGCCAGGTGTGGTTCGTGCTTACGATGTGCACACCGGCAAACTGGCCTGGGCGTGGGATCCGGGTAACCCGGCGCTGAAAGGTCTGCCGCCTGAAGGGCAAGCCTTTACCCGTGGCACGCCAAACGTCTGGTCGGCAATGTCTTATGACGCAAAACTGAACCTGATCTATCTCCCGACCGGGAATGCCACCCCGGACTTCTGGGCAGGCGAACGTACCGCGCTCGACGATAAATACAGCTCCTCGATTGTTGCGGTTGATGCCACAACAGGCGACGTGCGCTGGCACTTCCAGACCACTCACCACGATCTGTGGGACTTTGACCTGCCTTCACAGCCGCTGCTGTACGACCTGCCAGACGGTAAAGGCGGTACCACACCGGTTCTGGTCCAGACCAGCAAGCAGGGCATGATCTTTATGCTCAACCGCCAAACGGGCGAGCCGGTAGCCAAAGTGGAAGAGCGCCCGGTTCCTGCCGGCAACATTGAGGGTGAGCGTTATTCCCCTACCCAGCCGTACTCCGTGGGCATGCCAATGATTGGCAACGAAACCCTGACAGAGTCGGATATGTGGGGGGCGACACCTGTTGATCTGCTGGTGTGCCGTATTGCCTTTAAAGGCATGCGTCATCAGGGCGTCTACACCCCGCCGGGTCTTGATCGCGCGTTGCAGTTCCCCGGCTCTTTGGGTGGGATGAACTGGGGCAGCGTCTCCGTTGACCCGACGAACAACCTGATGTTTGTTAACGATATGCGTCTGGGTCTGGCGAACTATATGGTGCCGCGCGAAAAAGTGGCCAAAAACGCCAGTGGTATCGAGATGGGGATCGTGCCGATGGACGGTACGCCGTTTGGCGCAATGCGCGAACGTTTCCTCTCGCCGATGGGCATTCCCTGCCAGAAACCGCCGTTCGGCACCATGTCGGCTATCGACCTGACCAGCGGCAAAATGGTGTGGCAGGTTCCGGTCGGTACCGTGCAGGATACGGGACCGATGGGGATCCGCATGCATATGCCAATCCCTATCGGGATGCCAACCCTGGGGGCTTCGCTTTCCACGCAATCCGGCCTGCTGTTCTTCGCCGGTACGCAGGATTTCTATCTGCGCGCCTTTGATACCGCAACAGGTAAAGAAATCTGGAAGGATCGCCTGCCGGTTGGCAGCCAGTCCGGCCCGATGACCTATGTGTCGCCGAAGACCGGCAAACAGTACATCATCATCAATGCCGGTGGCGCACGTCAGTCGCCGGATCGGGGTGATTACGTAATTGCTTACGCATTACCTGATAAGAAGTAATAAAAAAGGGCCGCAGGGCCCTTTCAGATTGCTGACGAACCCCACGTTTTTCGTGGGGTTTTGTTTTTGTAGCGACCGCAGGTCGCGATCGCGAT
>NZ_CBFFRJ010000246.1:0-2611 GCF_965644225.1 Phytobacter sp. V91
GCCAGTGAACCCAAGTCAGTCGTAGGGATAGGTTGTTTAAGCACTACCATCCTGCATCTTGAAGTTACTTGGGTATAATGTCCACGACCATCACCGTGTCCCAAATCCATCGAAGCAAGAGCCTGAGCTTCTTTTACATTAAAGCCATTTTTTAAATGTAACCCAATCACATCTTGTGTATAAGCGTACCTGAGGCTATGAGGCGCAAACTCTCCAACCATTCCCGCTTCACGTACGATATTTCTGTATCGCTCAATGGCAAGGTGTAAGGAGGGTTTATCAATGAGTTTTCCATTATGTTCTGCTGTGTATTTCAATGCGACAGCTAATAACTTTATTGTTTCTTCACGTTTTATAATTGTCGTATCTCTCGGCCTTCCACCTTTCGTTCCAAAAACCACTCTGATTTTATCCTCTCCGTTCTGCAAGGCTTTCTTCCATGTAGAAAGTGACTTAACCGACTGGATAGTTTCCTCTGTTCGTAAACCGAGGAGACGAGATAACTGAACGGCAACAGCCACGCCTTCATCTTTTTCCTTAACTAAAGAAAGTACAGAATCAAGATGTTCATCGGTAATAGCCACTTTTGTTCCATCACGACTTGTTCCTGAAATTTTCAGAGCTTCATTGCTCAGTTTTTCGTGAGACGGATCAGCCATAAACGTTTTACCTGCAACCCGTAACAAAGAACGAATGGCGGACATTTCATTTTACAAGGTACGTTTTGATATGTTTTCCGAAAGACGACTTCGAACATATAATTCGACATGCCCTGTCTTGATATTTTTAATGTCCCTTATCTGGATATTAAGACTTTGCAACCGGTCAGCAAACCTGTCGGCAATTTTCATTCGATCGGCAACAGTTTTAAAACTTCCTCCTGCTTGTCTGGCAAGTGTTTTCAAATTTTTATTCAATTTAGCCATTAAAGCTTCTCCTCTTAAAAAGGTGACAGAGCTTTTCCGTCTGAGTGAACGGAAAAGCTTTGTCACCGGCTGCACTGAAGCTACAGACGATGGTATTTCACCCCGATGGCACGGTTACGGTTGCGCTTCCTGCTACTCGGCAGACATCTGTGCATCGGGGCGGCGAAATGTTGAGTTATTGCAAGGCTCCCCAGGTCTCTGACCTGTTCGCGGCTTTCGCCGGGCTGATATTCATCAGACTGCCTCCACACACCAGCTGCTTGCCGGTGTCGCCATCGATGTCGTGCCGATTTCTCCTTAAATAAAGTGAAGTCCTGACGCATAAGCGTGTTAAAGGACGTTGGTTAATTTGCGTTAAAACGTATGAGAGGACGTCTTTAAGGTCGTAAAACCCTTCGTTACGTGTTGTTCAGTTGGTACGAAAACGTTGAAAACCACGTCGTACGTGGGTTGAGACGTAGTGCGCTGCGCGCGTCACTTGGTACTCGTTTCACTCGAACGCAAGTGACGCCGCGCTCCTCTGCTCATAATGCAGTCGTGGAAAATGCCCAAATGTTCCAAATGGTCATACCCACGCCGCAAAATTCGCAACGAATGCAGTCGTCAAAAAGGATCAAAACGAAACGAAACGAAAAAAGCAGGCTAAAGCTGCCAGAATGGACGCCAAAGACGCACAAGTTCGTGAAGGAAACCTTGTTCGCATGTATTGAATGCGATCCCCATTTTCAAAGGCTAACGGGTTTACCGCCCTAAGGCACCACTCTCAGGTTCATGTGGCTTTGGCGTTTGACCACCCGAAGGCGCCCCTCTCAGGTCACGGGACATTGGCATGTTGCATTGTCTGCAACGGTATAACTTCTGAGATGTTAAATCATGGTCGGATCGAATTTCAAGGTTTTGTTTCGCAAATGCACCGACTCCAATCAGGAATAAAGCAAGTGCCCTGTGGAAGGTCTAATCAGAAAATGAAAAAGTGCACAACCTGTTTAAAACATTGGCAGTAAAAAATTAACCATGTAGGATATCGGAATGATACAAAAAATATTTTATTGAGGGCTTTTATGGACAACACTTTTGAAGGTGAGTTATCTATCTCAAAAAGTAAGGGAGATAAAACGATTACCCTCGAAA
Organism: Phytobacter sp. V91; assembly: GCF_965644225.1. Classification (NCBI taxonomy): domain Bacteria; kingdom Pseudomonadati; phylum Pseudomonadota; class Gammaproteobacteria; order Enterobacterales; family Enterobacteriaceae; genus Phytobacter; species Phytobacter sp. V91. The sequence continues at coordinate 2,058 of NZ_CBFFRJ010000246.1, forward strand.
ACGAGAACAATGAAAAAATAACGCTTACAAATGTAGTCATTGCACCACTAGGATTTAAAGAAACCGAATTACTCAATGGACAGGACAACGTCGAAAAGACAGTTCCTCTGAGATTTAAAAGTTACAAAGCATCAAGCGGCGACATCTCTGACATTTCAAACTCTCACGGCTCTATTTCAAAGTTAGATATAAAGACCAACTGGTCACTAAAAATAATAGCAATAACGGAGGGTGGATGGATTCCTGCAGGGATGACACCTAATAACGCACATTATCTTCTAGATAAAAACATATTCAACATACTAAACACAAGATACATTAATGGGGAATTAAAAGAGAATATCTCAAACGATTTCTTTGATTTAATCAAATCCCATAAGCCAATCATTAACCCATCTTTATTTATGCTTGAAGGAAACAACCAATCACTTGAAAGAACGAGTAATGACCTAGACAATAAATACACAGAAGCGATTTCGTTAGGGAAGGTGCGATTTAATCGTCAGTTATGAGAACATAAGGCTTTCTTTGCCATAGATTTTTCACGATGCCCG
>NZ_CBFFRJ010000247.1:0-2558 GCF_965644225.1 Phytobacter sp. V91
GGCATCGTGAAAAATCTATGGCAAAGAAAGCCTTATGTTCTCATAACTGACGATTAAATCGCACCTTCCCTAAGTGAGCTATGCTGTAAGACAGCCTGTTAATTTAACACAATAGTATTATTTGGATTGGTTGTGTAACCAAACGTTACAAACATAAAGTTAAAGCATAAAATTTGATAAATCTTAGAATGACTAGATAATCTAATAATTGAATCTGTTTGTGCTGAAAATTGCTTTTGACGCTTATGAATGGCAGATAACAAAGGTTTTAAGAGATCCCTCATAGTCATCCCGACCTTCCCATAGGATTAGTTAATACGCTCAGTTAGTAATGTCAGATCCTTCTCTACCAGAATGACCCTTTCTCCAACCCGCCACAAATTTGACGGAATCCATCGACCAAGTCACGTTGGGCGAAGCCGAGGCATACGCTCTGTTGCCAGCCCGGTACGACATCGTCTGCGTTTTACGCCCAACCCGCTCAGATAATAAAAGCGGTACACGCGCTTGTGATTAACACGAATCCCTTCACGGCGCTGTAACCGCCAGATGCATCGGTAGCCAAAACGTCCGCGTTCCAGTCCCGGCTCAACATCTTAGCTGCAGTTCGGGGAAAAATCTGTGAGTCTTCAGGTACAACGCTGCGACGGACCGATCGCCTCACACATCAACACCACTGCTTCCCGCTTCTGGTCTGTCGTCAGTATTTTTGCCCAAGAGCCACCTGAAGCGCCCCCTTATCCAGCATGGCTTCGGCAAGCAGCTTCTTAAGTCTGGCGTTCTCTTCCTCAAGCAACTTTAGGCGCTTCACCTCAGGCACCTCGATATTTCTTACGCCACTTGTAAAAAGTGGCATCGTAAATGGCGTGTTAGTGTCAGAGTTCACGGGCGGGTACTCCAGCCTCAGCCTCGCGGAGCATAATGATGTTCTGTTCGTTGTAAAAATGCTTTTTCATGAGATTGTCCTCATGCTGTTGATGAAGACATTACTAAAATCACCGTGTGTTAATTAAAGGGGAGCAGGTCAATATTATACATTTAAACATTTAAAATCTTTCATCTAACAACAAACCCAGAATGCATCCAATTTATACTTACAGTTTCAATCATCTTCTCTTAAGGTAAAAGTCAAATGTTTGCAGTTATAAATGTGACATTGAGCATATTGTCGTGATATAAAATACATAACAAATTTAATAAGCACCTAGCAGACTCATCCTATTTATCGGACCGACACCTCGCATCTGTAAAATCGATTTTACAGTACTCTTGTGTCTAAAATACTATCAGGTGGTAGTTTATGACACATTACAAAAAAACAATTTTTAAACAAACCCTTGAATTGAAAAAATACCAATTCTTTGTTTTCACATGATGAAAACCTCAGGAGCTATATTTTTATTTCATAGCATCTCCAACGTCTCTAACAATGCTTTTTCCTGTGCTGCTTCTGGAAAATCGACAAATTGACTAGACAATTAAATTATAACTATAGGAGTCGGATTCAAACAAAACAAATCAACCAAAACAATCTTACTACTGATACTTACAAATGGTATGACATAACTCTTAAAAAAAGCTGTTAGTGTTATCGAGAGGCACCACATGAACAATAATATTGTTAAGTTTATAGACTCAAGAAAATTTAGCAGATTTGATACAAACTTGATGCTCTTGGGTGTATTTTTAATCACATTTACTGGATACGCAGCACCTGCGTATGGTTCGATAATCCCAATGCTTTTCAAAGAATGGGCTGATCTCAGTTGGGATCAACTTGGATATGTGGGTAGCTTGTCAGAATTTGGCTCGTTGTTTGGTGCTTTCGTTTGTAGTGTTATCTCAAGAAAATTTGGTATTAAACGCGTTTTGATTACAACTGTTATGCTTTTTTGCGCTGGTACATTTAGTCAAGCATTCGCCCCAACAATTGAAATATTTGCAATGTTAAGGTTCATTGCAGGATTTGGATTTGGTGGCGTTATCCCTTTGGTTATATCTCTTCTATCTGAGTACGCGCCGAAAACAAGCAAAAGTAAATCAGTTGCTACAGCATTATGCGGAAATCAATTCGGCGCGATTATTGCGTCCTTTGTTGCCATATATGTCACCACTGAACTTGGACAGTGGAGACCCGTTTTTTGGTTAGGATTCATACCAGTTTTATTATTACCATACATAATAAAAACCATGCCAGAAAGTGCTCATTTTTTGTTGAAAAATAAAGATGTGGAAGGCTTGAAGAAAGTATTGTATAAAATTGACAAAGATTATAGCTCCAGCATAAATATTGAGGCTGCAGTTGATAATTTCACCCTGGAGAAAGAGTCGAATAAAATTTATTATAGGGATTTATTTGGCAAAAAATATGCACTTATTTCATTTTTATCATGTGTTATTGCGATTATGGGACTTTTGTTTATTAATGGCGTAATTGTGTGGCTACCAGGCGTTATGACAAATGCAGGGTATGCGCTGAGTTCTAGGGAAGGTGCGATTTAATCGTCAGTTATGAGAACATAAGGCTTTCTTTGCCATAGATTTTTCACGATGCCCGC
>NZ_CBFFRJ010000248.1:0-2514 GCF_965644225.1 Phytobacter sp. V91
TGCTTCCATCGGGAATAAGGATCTGGCAGCCTGAGTTCCCAACTAAAATACTCTCCAGGAAAACCGGGGCGGTTCACCTTACTTAAAAGTCAAACCTTTTGCAGCCCCCCGGAAAAGCCGGGGGATTACCGGATGTAATTACCACTCATAATTAACCGTCGCCGTTACCGTGCGGCCTATACCGTAGAAGCAGGAAGTGGTGGAGGCGCAGGCGGCGACATATTTCGTGTCGGCGATGTTGTTGACATTGATCTGCGCCGTGGTTCCCTTCAGCACCGGGATCAGCTTGCCCAACTCATAGCTGACCTTGGCATCATAGAGATCGACCGCGGGTACCTTGAAGGTGTTTTTGGCATCGCCGTAGCTGGTGCCGATATATCTGGCGCCAAGTCCGAGGCCTAGGCCGTCGGCTACGCCGGAGTGGAAGTTGTACTCACTCCATATCGATGCCGTATGCGTCGGAACACGTGCCGGCGTTTTGCCCTGCGTACCGGCCACAGAGGTTTTGACGGTTTCGGAATCGATATAGCCGTAGGACGCGATCAGATTCATGGATTCGGTCAATGCCGAGCGAGCTTCCACTTCTACCCCTTGGTTACGAATTTCCCCAATCTGTTCATACCAGCCCAGAGTGCTGTTGTAGGTGGTGATATTCGTCTGACGCAGATCGTAGAGCGCCAGCGTAAGTAGGGTATTCCAACCCTCCGGCTGGTATTTGATGCCAACTTCAGTCTGTTTACCGATACTCGGAGAGAAAGGTGCGGTTCCCGGTGCCCGGTTGGTTTGAAGGCTGGGTAGGAAAGAAGTGCTGTAGCTCACATACGGCGAGACGCCATTACTGAAGGCATACAGCAGTGCCGCACGGCCGGTGAATTTATTATCGTTTTGCTGCACTTTGCTACTTGCGAGATAATCATTGGTACGTACCTCGGTCCAGTCGTATCGACCAGATAACAACAGGTTCCAATTGTTCAATTCCAGTTGATCCTGAGCGTAGATGCCGACCTGATCCAAGGTCTGCAACTGATCCGTACTCTTGGTCAGAGAACCCTCATCCACCGACACGCCGTAGTTGGGGGAAGACCAATCGATCTGGTAGCTCGTACTGCTGCGGCGCCATAACTCCTGACGATCCTTGTTCCACTTGTAGTCCAGCCCGGCCAACAGCTGATGATCCACGGCGCCGGTGGCGAACTGGGCCTGCCACTGGTTATCCAGCACGAACTCATCGGTATCGCGCTCCTCTATCTGGGCACGCCTGTTCAGTACGTAGGTACTGTAAGAGTTTGTATAAACCAAATATTTGTATTTCTGGCTGATCCTGGCATAGCGCGCATTCTGCTTGAAGGTGAACAGATCGTTGATGACGTGCTCGAACTCATAGCCGATAGTAGATTGCTCGCGCTCCGACTTCTGGAACGACGGGTCGCTGACGTTGAAATCGAAAGGAATATAGCCGCGTTCGGTCGCGAATACGGTACCCGTTGCCGGCAAGAAGTTGCGGTAGCCGGCTTCAGGATCTTTCTGGAAACTGCTCAACAGGGTGAAACGGGTCCCGGGATTGGGGATCCAGGTCAGCGCCGGCGCGATCGCATAACGCTCTTCCTTGTAATCATCGACCTGATTGTGCTGCGTGCGCGCAAGGCCGTTAAGGCGATATAACAACGTACCGTCATCATTAAGCGCGCCGCCGAAATCGAACGCCCCCGATGCCAACTCGTTACTCCCGCCTTTGAGTTGGATCTTATGTATCGGCGTGGCGGTCGGGCGTTTGCTGGTCATGCCCACCAAGCCGCCGGGGCTAACCTGGCCGTAAAGCACCGAAGCCGGTCCCTTGACTATCTCGATGCGTTCCAGTAGCCAGGGATCGACGACGCCATTCCCGGATCCCGCCGCCTCGCCGAAGCTCAATCCGTCGAGAAAACGCGGCGCATAATAAAAACCGCGGATAAACACTTCGTCGTATCGGTTGGAACTACCCCGGTATTCGGTAAACACCCCGGGAGTATAGCGCAGCGCCTGCGATACCGAGGAAACATCCTGTGAATCCATCTGATCGCGCGTCACGACGGAAATAGATTGCGGGGTTTTAATTAACGGCGTCGGCGTCTTGGTGCCCAACTGGCTGACCGTCGCCACGACGCCCTTGAGAGGGGCGGTGGGATCCTCGCTCTTATCATTGGCCACCACCGTAATAGTTTCTTCAGCCGCAATCCCCGGTAGCGGCAGCATTGATACCTGCCCTAATCCCAAAATCACCGCTGTTCTTACGCAACTTTTACTATTTATTTTCATTACTGTAACACCCCTGAGATATATAAGCATTACGTTACGGTTTGTAATTATTCATTTCGGTAAAAAGGCTATCACGATAAAAAAATCAAGTGAAATAAAATTAACTATCATTATCATTAAGGGGGTGCTATTTAGTCGTCATTTATGAGAACATAACCCTTTCTTTGACATAGACTTTTCACGATGCCCGCTCTTGCCAGCTATTCCTCCCGCAAAAAA
>NZ_CBFFRJ010000249.1:0-2507 GCF_965644225.1 Phytobacter sp. V91
CCATAAATTAACCTGCTTTTGATGTTGGATTGAACATATCAAAATCAGGCAATTACACAATTTTATGTACAGGCTCTGAGGGCATCAGGCCGCAGTTAGCCAGCCTTACGTTTCACCGCTTTCTTCACGCTCTCATTTCTGACGGCACCGCTTTTCACCACACCGCTTTTAGCACCAGTGCTCTTCGCAGTCCCTGTCTTCGCCGAACCATTTGAACGCTGATGAACAATCGGCGTATGTTTGGTCAATGCCGGGCGAGTATGACGGTTCTGGCGACGCGCTTCACGCATCTCATCAAGGGTTGGCGCTGGCACCAGGCAATCACGACGTGAGCCAATCAGATGCTTTTTACCCATCTCTTCCAGCGCCTGGCGGATCATCGGCCAGCCAGCCGGATCATGATACCGCAGCAGTGCTTTATGCAGACGGCGCTGTTTGTCGCCTTTGGGAATAAATACATCTTCACTCTTATAACCAATCTTACCGAGCGGGTTTTTCCCGGTGTAATACATGGTTGTGGAGTTAGCGAGCGGCGATGGGTAGAAGTTCTGCACCTGATCAAGCCGGAAACGGTGACGTTTGAGCCACAGCGCCAGATTCACCATATCTTCGTCACGAGTACCCGGATGCGCCGAAATAAAGTAAGGGATCAGGTACTGCTCTTTACCGGCCTGTTTTGAGTAAGAATCGAACAACTCTTTAAAGCGGTCATAGCTGCCCATGCCCGGCTTCATCATTTTCGACAGCGGCCCTTCTTCGGTGTGCTCGGGGGCTATCTTCAGGTAGCCGCCCACATGGTGGGTTGCCAGCTCTTTGATATAGCGCGGATCTTCAACCGCAATGTCATAACGAACACCGGAGGCGATAAGGATCTTTTTGATGCCTTTCAGATCGCGGGCGCGACGGTACAGGTTAATCGTCGGCTCATGGTTGGTGTCCATATGCTGGCAAATATCCGGATAGACGCAGGACAGGCGGCGGCAGGTTTGTTCCGCACGCGGCGACTTGCAGCGCAGCATATACATGTTGGCCGTCGGGCCGCCCAGGTCAGAGATAATGCCGGTAAAGCCGGGAACCGTGTCACGAATAGCTTCGATCTCGTTAATGATCGAATCTTCAGAACGGCTCTGAATAATGCGCCCTTCATGTTCGGTGATCGAACAGAAGGAGCAACCGCCAAAGCAACCACGCATGATGTTGATCGAAAAACGGATCATCTCATACGCCGGAATACGACTGTTACCGTAGGCCGGATGCGGAATACGCTTGTACGGCAGGGCAAAAACGCTGTCCATCTCTTCGGTCGAAAGCGGGATCGCCGGTGGGTTAACCCAGATATAACGATCGCCATGCTTTTGCATCAGCGCGCGAGCACAACCGGGGTTGGTTTCATGATGCAGAATACGCGAAGCATGGGCATACAGCACTTTGTCGGCTTTGACCTTCTCAAAGGAAGGCAGCAGCACGTAGGTTTTTTCCCAGGGTTTTGGCCGCGGCGGCTGAACAATGACCGCTTTCGCTTCGGCCTGCTTTGGCTCAACGGGTTTGTTGTCCGCACAGGGCAGATCTTCGCCATAGGGATGCGGAATGGGGTCGATTTTACCCGGCATATCAATGATACGGGAATCGACGCCGCTCCAGCCTGGCAGCGCTTCTTTCACCATGATAGCGGTATTACGCACGTCGCGGATCTGCGAGATGGGTTCCCCCTGCGACAGACGGTGCGCCACTTCCACCAGCGGGCGCTCACCGTTGCCAAACATCAGCATGTCCGCTTTGGAATCCACCAGCACCGAACGACGAACGGTATCAGACCAGTAGTCATAATGGGCGGTACGGCGCAGACTGGCTTCAATGCCGCCGAGAATAACGGGCACATCTTTCCAGGCTTCTTTACAGCGCTGGGTATAGGCAAGCGTTGCGCGATCCGGGCGCTTACCGGCCACGTTATCCGGGGTGTAGGCATCGTCATGGCGCAGCTTACGATCCGCCGTATAACGGTTGATCATCGAGTCCATATTGCCGGCGGTCACACCGAAGAACAGATTCGGTTTCCCCAGACGCATAAAGTCATCTTTGCTGTTCCAGTCAGGCTGGGCAATGATGCCCACGCGAAAGCCCTGGGCTTCCAGCATGCGGCCGCAGATAGCCATCCCGAAACTCGGATGGTCAACATAGGCATCGCCGGTTACCAGAATGATGTCGCAGCTATCCCAGCCAAGTTGGTCCATTTCACTACGGGACATGGGTAAAAACGGAGCCGGACCAAAGCAGGCCGCCCAGTACTGGGGCCAGGAAAAAAGGTCACGATCCGGCTGGATCAGGGATATTGCGCTCATCTTGCTTCCAAAAAAGTGGCAAAAAAATAATCAAAGGGCGGGGATTATACGCCGGATCAATAGATGAAATGAAGGATTAACTGTGGGGGTTTTTCCCCTCACCCTAACCCTTGTATGTTTAAAGTCACTTCAGTTACCCGCCACCAGGCGGGTACACTATTACCGTGT
>NZ_CBFFRJ010000250.1:0-2466 GCF_965644225.1 Phytobacter sp. V91
TTCGCGCGACTGACTTAAAGGTCAAACCTTTCGGAGTCCCCCGGCAAAGCCGGGGGTTTACCGGACTTAATTATTCTTTTTTTAATATGACAATGCATGACTAAAGATACGCGTAACACGCCATAAATTAAGCACTTAAAGCTAAAAACACATCATGCCCCACAATTCATTGGTGAGCTGAAGAGTATTAAAGGCGTTATTTAATTATTTTTTGAATCATGCGATTCAACTTTTGAATTTGACGCTAGCTGAGCGTAAATACATTATACGAGAATACTTTTACAACCATGTAGAAGTAATCTCGAAGCATTAGATGGTTGGTGTATTTTCATATTATTGCGCGGGCAAATAAAGTTTTGTCAGCAATGATGGAAATAAACCCTTTACTCACCATGTATCCCAACTGGGATACATGGTTTTTTTTCGCCAGCGTCTTACAGCGAGGCTTTCAGACGGGCAACGGCTTCTTTAAGGTTGGCTTCGGTCACCGACACATAAGACATGCGCAGGGTCGACTGCTCAGGATGGTCAGCGTAGAAGAACTCACCCGGCACATAGACAACCCCTTTCGCCAGCGTCTGCTGCAGCCAGTCAGTGGTGTTTTTCTCATACTTAAATTTTGCCCACAGGAACATGCCGCCCTGCGGACGGTGGAAGCTCAGATGCTCGCCCAGTTCAGACTCAATCAACCCGCAGAGAGTGTCACATTTCTCTTTATACGAGGCGCGGATCATTTTGAGCTGTGCCGGCAGGCGGCCCGTTTGCAGGTAGTGATACGTCAGTGACTGCGAGAGGGAGCTGGTGTGCAGGTCAGTTGCCTGTTTCAGAGTAACGATCTGTTTTTTAATCCATTCCGGCGCAATCACCCAGCCGACGCGCGCGCCCGGCGCGAGAATTTTGGAAAACGTCGAGGTATAAATAACGTTATCGCTGTTATCAATCTCTTGTGCCCAGGCGGTTAACGGCTTGAACTGTTTGTCGGTAAAGTTAATTTCGCTATAGGGGTCGTCTTCAATGATCACGAAGTTATAGCGCTTCGACAGTTCAACCAGCTTCTGACGGCGCTCGTCAGAGAGGGTTACGCCACCCGGATTACCGAAGGTCGGTACGACATACACGGCTTTAATGGTGGTGGTTTTCACCAGCGCTTCAAGCTCATCGACCTTCATCCCTTCGCCATCCGTTCCCACCGAGGCGAGACGGGCTTCAGCCAGCTGGAAGCACTGTAATGCCGCCAGATAGGTGGGTCTTTCAACCACGATAACATCGCCTGGGTTAATCAGCACACGGGCGAGCATGTCCAGCGACTGCTGAGAGCCAGAGGTAATCACCACTTCGTCAGTAGTGCAGGTGATCTGGCGCTGCGCCGAAAGCTGGCAGATGGCTTCCCGCAGTTCAGGGCTACCTTCACTCAGACCATACTGAAATGCATCTTTCCATGACTCGGACAAGACTTTGTCCATCGCCATCTGTAAACCTTCACGATCGAATAAATCAGGATTAGGAATGCCGCCACCGAGAGAGATGACTCCTTCCATTTTGCTGTGTTTTAATAATTCCCTGATTGCAGATGACTGAACATTTCTAACTTTTGCGGAGATTCTCTCGTCTGACATTACCTTACCCTTTATTTTCTGCTGTTCATTCTTATTATCTGGCGATAGTTTTAGTGCTAATCATTTCCGTTATACAACAATAAAAACAGGGCGTAAACGACACCTCCGGCGCCACCAGCTCACGCCATTTATTCTAGAAACAGTGACAATAACAGTTTTATAAACTGTTTAAATGGAAGATCTTTGATAAATTTGACGTCTTAATCGAATTAAATAAGTATTTACCATGGTGAAAGTGAACAGAAAAAGAACCGCTATAAAGGCTTATCAAAACGTGCCTCATACACATGCAGGGGGGTGTTGATCATCACACTGTATTTTTGGCCCGGAACGAACGCGAAATGACCGACATCAGGGATACATTTTCCCGCTTCCAGCGTTATCGGGCGCATCGCATAGGATTTTTCACAAACAAATGATTGACTGGCGTAATGCCAAATTTTCAAATCGACAATATATTCTTTCGCAATAAGATTCTGCTTATCAACAAAGACGCAAAGCTCACTATTTCTCATTTCCTAACGAGCCGGATACAAATTTATTCGATCACCGCCAGGACATCCTGTCAATAGTATCGAGAATGCGATAATAAAGTATTTTTTCACAATGGTAATCCTGCACTCAAAATTAAAGGTTCATACTTTGAAAGAGTATTTTCATCAATAACCCCAATCAACTCCCTGTCTTTAAGTTTAAAAAAAGCATTCTCACCGTATGTTTTTAAATAGTGATAATCGGCAATAATCGAAGCCTGCTGCTCCATTCCATAATCGCTTAAGGAAGGTGCGATTTAATCGTCAGTTATGAGAACATAAGGCTTTCTTTGCCATAGATTTTTCACGATGCCCGC
>NZ_CBFFRJ010000251.1:0-2453 GCF_965644225.1 Phytobacter sp. V91
GGGCATCGTGAAAAATCTATGGCAAAGAAAGCCTTATGTTCTCATAACTGACGATTAAATCGCACCTTCCTTAAGCGGCTTGAAGAGAAGGGCCTGCGCGCCGCACTGGTCCACTTCCCGGAAAGCGTTGCCTCACCTGCGCCGCACTTTACCTTCTCGCCTTACTGGTCGGCGGCGCAGCCGTGCCCGTATACCTTCGCTGCACCTGCTATTTTCACTACCGACGGTGTGCGTTTCGATGCGCCGCCGAAAGTGCGCCAGCAGACGCTCGGCTGGCCGCCATCTTCGCCGCTGGCTTATCACGACAAAGGATTGTGGCAACCGCTGGTGCGCAGTAACAACGGCGATTACCGGCTGACGGTTCAGTCAGCGCATGGCAGTAACGTGACATTGTCACTTAATGCAGGCACGCTGACGCTAAGTACGCAAGATGAATACGTCACCCTGAAACAGGGGCAGTGGAGCGACTGGCTGCCACTGGGCGAGGTTGCCGAAGGGGGAAAAGCCCGCTTCTGGCTGGCAAGCCTGGCGCCGCATATTGAACTGATTCAGAGCGAAGTCACTTACCCGCAGCGTATTGCCTCTGACGACAAGCTGGCATCGATGCTTATCGATGAACTCGGACCGTTTTACAGCCAGTGGGCGGAAAAAGCCTCGCCGGACGAGGCCTGTCTGGCCTCCACCTTGCAGGATGCGGAAAACCAGTCGCTGTGGCTGGCCGAAAGCGCGGTGCGCTTAACCCATCAGCACGGCTTTTCTTTATGGGCGGCGGTGCACCATCTGATTGATGAGTCCCACCATCTGTGCCTCGGGCAGTACGATCCCAGCTCGCCTTTTTACATAGCTGAGCAGGCACCACGCTATGAGGCGGTGCTCCGCGAGTGCTACAGGGTGCTGGACCGCTCCATCGGGCGCATTCTTGCGAGCGTGGACAGCGAGACCACGCTGCTGCTGGCCTCCGATCACGGTGCGGTGCCGAACCACTTTATGTGTGACGTTAACCGCTACCTGGCCAAACACGGGCTGGTGGTGCTGGATGCCTCAGGCCAGCCGCAGCGCGACCAGAGCCAGGTGTATCTGAAGGACGAACGCGGCGGGCTGGAAATTTACATCAACCTGCACGGCGTTGTGCCGCAGGCGGACTATGCGCGGGTGCAGGACCAGGTGCTGCATCTGCTGCGTAACTGGTCGATCGTTCACAACGGGCAGACTCATCACGCGGTGGCCTGGGCGCTGCGCAAAGAAGATGCTGGAAGCGTTGGCTACTGGGGTGAGGCGGCGGGTGATGTGCTCTTTACCTATAACAGCGGCTTTGTCTGGGGAACCAGCGTTACCGGGGAGGATATCTGCCCGGTGGTCGCACCCGGCGCTAATCACGGCCCGCAAAAACCCACGGCTGAGACGGCGCACACCTCCAACTACGGCGTGCTGCTCGCCTGGGGCGCGGGGATCCGCAAGGGCTATTACCATGATCGCCATCGGCACGGGCCGTACCGAATGGCTGACGCCGGAGCCACCATTGCTTACCTGCTCGGCGCCGAACGCGACAGCCTCGACGGCGCTATAATGCAGGCGTTAGTTGCGGCCAGAGAGTGAGAGATGACTGAACATCGTTATACCCGTTACAGCAGTCTGCAGGGCAAAGTGGTGGTCATTACCGGCGGGGCCAGCGGCATTGGCGCGGATCTGGTGGATGCATTTTGCCAGCAGGAAAGCCGGGTGCATTTTCTTGATATTGATAATCAGGCCGGGGAGGCGCTTGCCCTTAGCAGTGGGGCCCGTTTTTATGCCGTTGATTTACGTGATATCAGTGCGTTGCGCGCAGCCATTGAGCAGATATACCGCCAGGAAGGCGCTGTTGATGTGCTGATCAATAACGCTGCCCGTGATGATCGGGCCGACACCTTTGGCGTGGAGCCTGAAGCCTGGCGCGAGAGTCTGGCGGTCAATCTCGATCATCAGTTTTTTGCCTCTCAGGCGGTGGCCGCGCGCATGAAAGAGGGCACCGGCGGCGCGATTATCCTCACCAGCTCCACCACCTTTATGAAAGGCCGCCCCGGAATGGCGGGCTACACCACCGCGAAAGCGGCGGTGGTGGGCTTGACTCAGACCCTGGCGCGGGAACTGGGGCCGTTTGCTATTCGGGTGAACTGCATTGTGCCGTGGGCGATTTCCACCCCGCGTCAGCAGGCGCTTTGGCGCACGGCGCAATCAGAGCAGGAGATCCAGACCATGCAGTCGCTGAAGATTGTGCTGGAAGGGCGAGACGTGGCGGCGATGGCGCTGTTTGTCGTCTCCGATGATGCGCGCGGGTCAACGGGGTCACAGTTTTTTGTCGATGCGGGGATAAGGTTGGTTTAACAGCGGTGCGGCCTGTGCCCCTCACCCCGGCCCTTATGTCTTGACCTTCCCCGCTCAGGCGGGGAAGATCCCCGACTGATCATCGGGGGGGT
>NZ_CBFFRJ010000252.1:0-2364 GCF_965644225.1 Phytobacter sp. V91
CGGGCATCGTGAAAAATCTATGGCAAAGAAAGCCTTATGTTCTCATAACTGACGATTAAATCGCACCTTCCCTAACCGCGTGGGGGATATCGTCACTATTGGGGATAACCGGCTGGTGATGTTTTTATCTTTTTGTCGGGTCAATGACCTTGATACCGCCTTAAACCATATCTTTCCGCTCCCCACCGCCGATATTTTCTCCAACCGTACTATCTGGTATGAAGACGCACAGATTGCGGGTGAACTGCTGCTGATGCGCGAGATTAAGCCAGAGCAATGGGGAACCCCGCTGACGGTGGTGACGGAAAACACGAAAAACGTCATTAACGCAGAACATGACGGGCATGTCTGGCGCCGTATTCCGGAGCCCCTGCGATTATTAAGTGAAGACACGGAGCGCTCATCATGATGTCCATTGCCGACATAATTCAGCTCGTGGTGCTTTGCGCGCTGATTTTCTTCCCTCTGGGGTATTTCGCGCGCCACTGGCAACAGCGTATCCGCATCATCCTGCGAATAATGTTTGTTAAACCCCGGTATGTGAAATCGGCTGGCGTTTTGCGCCGTCCATCGCTTGTCAAGGCAGACCGAAAACATGACTAATCAAACCATTACCACTTCTGCCCCTTCCTCCCTGTGGCAATACTGGCGGGGTCTTTCTGGCTGGAACTTCTACTTCCTGGTGAAGTTCGCGCTGCTGTGGGCGGGTTATCTCAATTTTCATCCGCTGCTGAATCTGGTGTTTATGGCATTTTTGCTGATGCCATTGCCCAAACTGAGTCTGCACCGGTTACGCCACTGGGTTGCCATCCCTGTTGGCTTCGGGCTGTTCTGGCATGACACCTGGCTGCCAGGACCGGAAAGTATATTAAGTCAGGGAAGCCAGGTTGCGGGATTCAGCGCCGACTACCTGCTCGATCTGGCGACCCGCTTTATAAACTGGCAGATGATTGGCGGGCTGTTTGTCCTTTATATCGCCTGGCTGTTCCTCTCCCAGTGGCTGCGGGTCACCGTGTTTGTGGTGGGGATAATGATCTGGCTGAATGCGCTGACGCTGGTCGGTCCGGCCTTTACCTTATGGCCAACATCGCAATCCACGCCGACCATCGCCACCACCGGCGGTACGGCGGCGACCACTGTCGCCACTGCCGGGGCAACACCGGTAGTTGGCGACATACCGGCGCAAACGGCGCCACCGACCTCTGAGAACCTGAATGCCTGGCTCTCAAGCTTCTACACAGCGGAAGAGAAACGGCAGACGCCGTTCCCTTCGCAGCTTGCGGCTGATGCCCAGCCATTTGATTTGCTGGTGATTAATATCTGCTCGCTCTCCTGGGCCGACATTGAAGCGGCGGGTCTGTCGACGCATCCCCTGTGGCAGCATTTTGATATCGTCTTTAAGCAGTTCAATTCGGCGACGGCCTATAGCGGCCCGGCGGCAATACGTCTGCTGCGCGCCAGCTGCGGTCAGACCTCGCACAAAAATCTGTACCAGACAGCCGGGGCGCAATGCTATCTGTTCGATAATCTGGCGAAGCTGGGCTTTACTCAGCAACTGATGATGGACCACAACGGGGTATTCGGCGACTTCCTCAAAGAAGTGCGCGAAAACGGCGGGCTGCAGGTGCCGTTAATGAATCAGGCGGGTCTGCCTCCGGTTCTGCTCTCTTTTGATGGCTCGCCAGTGTACGACGACACCGCCGTGCTCAATCGCTGGATGGAGAGCGAAGCCACCCAGCAGGGTCATCGCACCGCAACCTTCTATAACCTGCTGCCGCTCCACGACGGTAACCACTATCCGGGCGTAAGACAGACGGCGGATTATAAAATCCGGGCGCAGAAGATGTTTGATGAGCTGGATGCTTTCTTTACCCAGTTAGAAAAATCCGGGCGCAAAGTGATGGTGGTGATGGTGCCAGAACATGGCGCAGCCCTTCAGGGCGATAAAATGCAGGTTTCTGGTCTGCGGGATATTCCCAGCCCCTCCATTACCCATGTGCCGACCGCGATTAAGTTCTTTGGCATGAAGGCTCCGCATCAGGGGGCGGCGATTGAAGTAAACCAACCAAGCAGCTTCCTGGCCGTTTCGGAACTGGTGGTACGGATACTGGATGGCAAAATTTTCACCCAGGACAGCGTTAACTGGGATCAACTGACCAGCGGCCTGCCGCAGAGCGCGCCGGTTTCCGAAAACGCCAATGCGGTGGTGATCCAGTATCAGAACAAGCCCTATGTTCGCCTGAACGGCGGCGACTGGGTGCCGTATCCGCAGTAGTGCGGTTTTTCCCCCCTCACCCTAACCCTTGTATGTTTAAAGTCACTTCAGTTACCCGCCACCAGGCGGGTACACTGCTACCGTGTTTG
>NZ_CBFFRJ010000253.1:0-2362 GCF_965644225.1 Phytobacter sp. V91
TTATTCAAGTGGTTTTCCTCCTGTTGTTGGGTCAACAGCGAAAAGCCTACAACAGCCACCACAACAGGGGAAGACCCTTATATATACAGTATATTACCGCTGTATTTTACACCTGGCAAGCCATAAAAGACAGGCGCAATCGTTTTCGTATATACTGCTGCCAGGTTTTTTTCGACGGTAAAAATAGCTATGACTCTTTTAGGTACTGCGCTGCGTCCGGCAGCAACTCGCGTAATGTTATTAGGCTCTGGTGAATTGGGCAAAGAAGTGGCCATTGAGTGCCAGCGTCTGGGGATTGAAGTTATCGCCGTTGATCGCTATGCCGATGCCCCGGCGATGCATGTTGCCCATCGCGCCCATGTCATTAATATGCTGGATGGCGAGGCACTGAAAGCGCTGGTGGCGCAGGAACAACCGCATTTTATTGTGCCGGAAATTGAAGCTATTGCTACGGATATGCTGCTTGAACTCGAGTCCCAGGGTCAGCGCGTTGTTCCTTGCGCCCGTGCAGCTAAATTGACCATGAACCGTGAAGGTATTCGTCGTCTGGCTGCTGAAGAGCTGGCGCTTCCGACTTCCAGCTATCGCTTTGCCGACAGCGAAGAAGCCTTTCGCCAGGCCGTGGCTGAGATTGGTTTGCCCTGTATCGTAAAACCGGTAATGAGCTCCTCCGGTAAAGGCCAGAGTTTTATTCGCAGCCATGACCAACTGACAAAAGCCTGGGAGTACGCCCAGCAAGGTGGCCGCGCTGGTGCCGGTCGCGTCATCGTTGAGGGCGTCGTCAATTTCGATTTTGAAATTACTCTGCTGACCATCAGCGCCGTTGACGGCGTTCACTTCTGCGCCCCCATCGGCCATCGCCAGGAAGACGGCGATTACCGTGAATCCTGGCAGCCGCAATTGATGACTGAGCTGGCGCTGGAGCGCGCGCAGGACATCGCCCGCAAAGTCGTGCTGGCACTCGGCGGTCATGGCCTGTTTGGCGTGGAGCTGTTCGTCTGTGGCGATGAGGTTATCTTCAGCGAGGTCTCCCCTCGCCCGCACGATACCGGAATGGTGACGCTGATTTCCCAGGACGTTTCAGAGTTCGCGCTGCACGTTCGCGCATTCCTTGGCCTGCCGGTCGGCCAGGTTCGTCAGTACGGGCCATCGGCTTCGGCGGTGATCCTTCCGGAACTGAAAAGCCAGAACGTCACGTTCGATAAGGTTGAAAATGCAACAGGCGCTGGCCTGCAGGTGCGTTTGTTCGGCAAACCAGAAATCGACGGTACGCGTCGTCTGGGCGTGGTGCTGGCAACAGCAGAAAGCGTAGAAGACGCAGTTGAGCGGGCTAAATCAGCTTCGGCGGCGGTGAAGGTCGCTGGATAACCTGGAATAAAAGAAAAACCTGGTCGCAGCTGCATGTATGGGCTGCGCCTCAACGTTGGACAGTTGATCTTCGGCGGCGTCCAGAGCCTGAGTTCGGTATTTTACCGGGCTCAGGTTTTTTAGTTTCGGGATAATGCGTCGGTATTTGTGTATTGAATTTCTTCTATAACCGGTTCAAATCATTTAATAGCTTGTATAAAACTGTTGAACGTTGCTCAGCCAACTCACTTATTGCTCCCCATCTGGATGGCCCATATAGCGATGCTTCTCCATGCAAGCTAAATAAAATCCTGATTTGTTCAGAAAACCGAGCCAAGTATAAACCGCTTAATATATACCTATATATCTGATAAATCAGCCGATATTAACCGTACCTCCACCGATAACCACACCACCACAGTCAATGGCATCGCCCGTTCTGGCAGCAGGCAAACCATCAATGAATACCGTACCTGAGCCTCCCGCTATTTTTCGAGGATGGGGCGGATGTTTGGGTTTGTCATGGGGCGTCAGCAGGTCGCCCATCCGAGCGGCGGGAAGTCCGTCGATAAAGACGGTTGGGGAACCTGCAGTAATAATGGTTTCGTGGTAACCATCATGCTGGGTACCTTTGTCACTAAGTCTGGCAGCAGTGGGCATGTTGAGATCCTGACTGTTTATTGGTGTATTTATATATCGCAGTTCTAATATAAAAATAGTTTAATCTATTCAACCTATATTTCAGCAGGCATGAATAATAATTAAGTCAATCTAAAAAGCAATTATCAAAATTAGCAACTGGATATGCTCAATTCTCGATTTTACGTCCCCATTGTTCTGAACGATATAACTATAAACTTCCCTTTTATTATTTCATACTTCTCTTCCTGATAGACCTCAGGCGATGGTATTTCAACAGGTTCTTCTGAAAGGTCACCTTTAGGGAAGGTGCGATTTAATCGTCAGTTATGAGAACATAAGGCTTTCTTTGCCATAGATTTTTCACGATGCCCGC
>NZ_CBFFRJ010000254.1:0-2247 GCF_965644225.1 Phytobacter sp. V91
GGCGGCTCATGGTTTGTCGGCGCCTTTGAGGCGCTCACCCTAAAGCCTCCGGCTCTGCCGGAGGATACTTACTACATGCCACGGAGGCAATTATGCTGAGTATTTTCCGGCCAGAACCTCATCGGGACAGAGTCCCACCCGAACATGTTGATCCGTTATACCGCCGTCTGCGCTGGCAGATTTTCTTTGGGATCTTTTTTGGCTATGCCGCCTACTATCTGGTGCGTAAAAATTTCGCGCTGGCGATGCCTTATCTGGTAGATCAGGGTTTTTCTCGTGGGGATCTGGGGTTTGCACTGTCCGGGATTTCTATCGCCTACGGCTTTTCTAAATTCATTATGGGCTCGGTATCGGATCGTTCGAATCCGCGGGTGTTTCTCCCGGCCGGGTTGATTCTGGCGGCGGCGGTGATGCTGTTTATGGGGTTTGTTCCCTGGGCCACCTCCAGCATTGCGATTATGTTTGTGCTGCTGTTTTTGTGCGGCTGGTTCCAGGGCATGGGCTGGCCGCCCTGCGGGCGCACCATGGTGCACTGGTGGTCACAGAAAGAGCGTGGCGGCATTGTCTCCGTCTGGAACTGCGCGCACAACGTTGGCGGCGGGATCCCTCCTTTGCTGTTCCTGCTGGGAATGGCCTGGTTTAATGACTGGCGGGCAGCGCTGTATATGCCTGCGTTCGGGGCGATTGTTGTGGCGCTGTTTGCCTTTGCCATGATGCGCGATACCCCGCAATCCTGCGGATTACCTTCCATTGAAGAGTACAAAAACGACTATCCGGATGATTACAGCGATAAGGCGGAAGAGGAGCTGACGGCGAAGCAAATCTTTATGCAGTACGTCTTTCCGAATCGTCTGCTGTGGTACATCGCCATTGCCAACGTTTTCGTCTACCTGTTGCGCTATGGCATCCTCGACTGGTCACCGACCTACCTCAAAGAGGTCAAACACTTTGCGCTGGATAAATCCTCCTGGGCCTATTTTCTGTATGAGTACGCCGGGATCCCAGGGACGCTACTTTGCGGCTGGATGTCGGACAAAGTGTTCCGCGGCAATCGTGGGGCCACCGGGGTGTTCTTTATGACTCTGGTGACCATTGCCACTGTCATCTACTGGCTTAACCCGCCGGGCAATCCGGGCGTGGATATGGCCTGTATGATTGTGATCGGTTTTCTGATTTATGGTCCGGTAATGCTGATTGGCCTGCATGCCCTTGAGCTGGCGCCGAAAAAAGCCGCAGGAACGGCGGCAGGCTTTACCGGCCTGTTCGGTTATCTCGGCGGTTCGGTCGCAGCCAGCGCCATTGTTGGCTATACGGTCGATTTCTTCGGCTGGGACGGCGGGTTTATGGTGATGATCGGCGGCAGTATTCTGGCCGTGTTACTGCTGATTGTGGTGATGATCGGCGAACGCCGCCATCATGCTGAAATTGAGGCCGCCCGACGAGGTTAATAAAGGAGCAGTGCGATGAACAACATCTTAAAAGGATTTGGCGGCGGTCTGGTGCTGGCGGGAATGATGGTCAGCATGATGGCCAGCGCACAGGATAAAGTGGTGATTGCCCATCGTGGCGCCAGCGGCTATTTGCCGGAGCATACGCTACCGGCTAAGGCGATGGCCCTGGCGCAGGGTGCTGACTATCTGGAGCAGGATCTGGTGATGACCAAAGATGACCAGCTGGTGGTGCTGCACGACCACTCCCTGGATCGGGTCACTGATGTCGCCGAACGTTTTCCGGATCGCGCTCGCTCTGACGGGCGCTTCTACGCTATCGACTTTACCCTGGCGGAGATTAAATCACTGGCCTTTACTGAAGGTTTCGAGCTGAAAAATGGTAAAAAGGCGCAGGTCTTCCCCGGTCGCTTCCCGATGGGAAAATCGTCCTTCCGGATTCACACCTTTGCTGAAGAGATTGAGTTTGTACAGGGGCTGAACCACTCCACCGGCCGCAATGTCGGTATCTACCCGGAAATTAAATCGCCCTGGTTCCACCATCAGGAAGGGAAAGATATTGCCGCCCGCACCCTGGATGTGCTGAAGCAGTATGGCTACACCGCTAAGCAGGATAAGGTTTATCTCCAGTGTTTTGATGCCGATGAGCTTAAACGCATCAAAAACACCCTGATGCCTGAGAGGACGATGGATCTCAAGCTGGTACAGCTGATTGCTTATACTAGGCTGTGTCCCTTAATCACCTGAGTTATAGTAACTGTCTTTTTCAACAACATATTGAACTATGGCTCGCTACGAT
>NZ_CBFFRJ010000255.1:0-2153 GCF_965644225.1 Phytobacter sp. V91
CCTCCGGCATCGCGTTCATACTGACGTAGCCAGATACGCAGGGTCTCAGGCGTACAGCCTATTTTGGGGGCGATGGAGCTGAGGGCTGCCCACTGTGAGTCATAGTCGTTCTGATTTTCCAGAACCATACGGACGGCGCGCTGACGAACCTCCGGGGAGAAACGCGTATTTTTAGTCATCCTGTCTACCTCTCTCTCAAAGAGTTTAGTCTCCAGGATTCCCGGGGCGGTTCAGTACTGCCGGGGCACCAGGCCCGTTGAGGCAGCAAAATCGCGGCTGCAGTCATACTGTTTTCCATCACCCAGTTGAGTTGAGAGTAGGCTTGCGGTCAAAGGACCGATACAGTGGATCGAAAGCAATCACTGGCCTGCACTATCTTCGTCCAGTGATATTTTCGACTGTCATAAAATAGTTAACGGGGCAATAACCATAAACTTCACGTCGCGCTCATCCTGGAAGATGTTGCCGTAACCGCCGCTCCAGCTTGGAATATCTGAGTGGTTGTCGTACTGAGTGAAGTGGAGTTTGAACAGCGTTCCTTTCGCCCGGCCGTCCTGCACGGTGTACATGGCATCGAGGCTGTAGGCCGACTCTTCCAGACGTTTGTCCGCGTTGTAGTACGCATCGGGCGTTGCCATTTTGCCCGGTTTCGCATCCCACGCGTAAACGTAAGACGCACCAAACGCCCAGCCCGGCATATTCCAGTTTTTCATGTCGTACATGGCGCCGAAGAACACGGCTTTTTCGCCGTTGGCGTTGAAGTCTGAGCGGTTATCCCACCACACGTCCAGGCGACCGTTAGAGGATGCGTAGGTTGGAGTCATACGCTGCAGGAAGTAGCCCTGCTGACCTTCAGCCTTCACCCAGGTGCCTTCCAGACGCAGGTCCAGCACGTCGGCAACCTTGTAGCCAAAGGTTAGCGCCTGCAGCCAGGCGGTGCCGTCATAAATATCGTTCGCGCCGCCGTTGCTGACCTTATCGCGGGTACCGTAGAACTGATAGCTGGTGCTTAACGGAGCGCCGGCGACGTCAAATTTATAGCTGGCCTTAGCAAAATACTGGTCGATATAGCCTTGAGCCTGGCCAAACGCGGCTTCCAGCATGAAGTCATTTTTAAAATCATATTTGGCGCCCAGAGAGTGCAGAAAATCGACTTTCGTCTTCTTATCGTTCTGGTAGAACTCATCCATCTCAATGTGCCACGGCGCTTTGTATTCGTTCGTCCACATGTAGGAGAAACTCAGCGCGCCAGAGTCGCCGTAATCAAAGTTGGCTCCGGCTTCGGCACCTTGATAAGTGCCCGGCATAAAGCTCCAGTGTGGAGCCAGCAGCGTTTGTCCGGTTGGCAGAATATAGCCAGCGCGCGCCCACGTCGGGCCATACTTAAATTTTGCCGCCGCTTTATAGAGGCTAATCCCGCTCTTGTCGCCGGAGTAATCTTCGTCGTAGGCTTTATTTCTTGAGGAGAAGGCAATTTCGTTCGGGTGACCGCTTTCGCTGCTTTCCGCCATTTCAATTGCGGTAAAGGCAGCCACGTCAATACCAAACATATCGGCAGCATAGCCGGACTGGAAATCCAAGTTGGCGTTCCAGGTTGAATGTGAAAGGTTGGTTTTGTACTTATCGCCGTCGGTGACGTCTTTACGGTCGCGCTCACGCTGCCAGTAATAGATACCGCCGGTTAACGTGGAATCATCAATAAAACCTGCTGCGCTGGCCTGTGGAACAACGATCCAGCTCGACATCGTGGTGACGACAGCAATAGCCAGTACCAGCGCGCTACTTTTGCAACTAAATGTATACATCTGAGGATCCTCTATTAGTTACTATGAAGTAAGTATCCTCCGGCAGAGCCGGAGGCTTTAGGCTGAGCGCCTCAAAGGCGCCGACAAACCATGAGCCGCCTAAGGCGGCTGCTATACGTTCAGTTTCATTTGATCGTATCGTTCGTCTTCTCTCTCCTGGTTGCGTATGTATGCCCTGACCGTGGCTTCATCCAAACCAACTGTTGAAACGAAATAACCTCGTGCCCAGAAAACTTCACCGGTGAAGTTTTTACCTCTGCCGAAGTGCCGTGCTATCGCTATCGCGCTTTTTCCCTTCAGATAGCCGACGACTGTCGATACCGAATATTTTGGCGGTATGCTGATGCA
>NZ_CBFFRJ010000256.1:0-2094 GCF_965644225.1 Phytobacter sp. V91
GGGCATCGTGAAAAATCTATGGCAAAGAAAGCCTTATGTTCTCATAACTGACGATTAAATCGCACCTTCCTTAATACAGGCACTGGAGCGTTCCCTGGCCCATGGTTGATAGTATTGCTGATTTTTTTAAATTTTATTTAATTTAGCCTGATTTTCAGGTGTCAATTAAATTTACATTAACTTAACTGGCTGAGTTGTCTATATAGGTTGTCGATCCATATTCTTTGCTATTAGTCCATCTGTTGCGCCCCGGATAAATTGTCATCAGCCCTCGCTCTCTTTGAATATTTTAATAAAAATGAAACATTGCCTCATTACAATCAAAGAGTTACAAATTTCATTTTCTTTTGTCATTATCTTTGGGAATATATTAATTATGCGATTTATAAAATCACTTGTTTGCAGCGCAGTATCCCTGTCACTGGCTTTCCCAATCTTATCTCACGCCGCCAATGGCAGCGAAAAACCTCAAACGGTCAAGAACGTGATAGTGATGATCCCGGATGGAATGAGTGTAACCGGCACAACGCTTGCCCGTTTGTACAAAGGGGAATCGCTTGCTCTTGACCCATTAGCGACTGGCCTGATGGTCACGTGGAATGGTGACGGTACTATTGCAGATTCTGCACCAGCAGGCTCAGCTATCTCTTCAGGCTGGAAATCTCAAAGCGGTAATATTGCCAGTACTGGAAAAAAATATGATTTTCCTGGTGTGAAAACACCGGGCAAAGGGGAAGAACTTCGTCCTGTCGCCACAATGCTTGAAGCAGCAAAACTCAGTGGCCGATCAGCGGGTATCATCAGTACCAGTGAATTTATGCATGCCACTCCTGCTGACTTCAGTGCTCATGATCCATCACGTAAAAGCTACGACAACCTGACAGAACAAATTGTCTATAATAATCTGGACGTTATTTTAGGCGGTGGCGCGAAGTACCTCAAAGCTGAGAATCGCGCAGACAAAGAAGATATGGCTAAAGTACTGACTTCACGTGGGTACAGTATTGTTAATACCCCTGCTGAACTCAATTCATTTTCGGGCAAAAAGCTGGTCGGCGTGTTCGGTAAAACCCCTGAGCATACCGCACTTTCCTATGACTTAGACCGTGATCCAGCCCTTGAGCCTTCATTGGGACAGATGACACAAAAAGCGCTCGACGTTTTATCAAAAAAACCTGATGGCTTCTTCTTAATGGTTGAAGGCTCAAAAGTTGACTGGGCAGCACATGCTAACGATCCGGTTGGTATTGTGAGCGATGTACTGGCATTTGATGATGCGGTAGCAAAAGCCGTCGAGTTTGCGAAGAAAGATGGCAATACTTTAGTCGTTGCCATGACAGACCATGGCAACTCCGGTATGTCTATCGGCAATCGCTCAACGTCAACGAATTATGATAAAACCCACTGGACAAGTTTTGTAAATCCACTGAAAAAAGCCAAAGTCACGGGTGAAGGTTTTGAAGCCATTCTTGAAACCCAGTCAGCCAAACAAGACCCGGTAAAAATTCGCGCCCTGGCTAAAGAATGGCTGGGTATTGATGATTTAACCGAGACTGAAGTGAAAGACATCATGGGTGCCAAAGCGGACGCATTAAACTATGTTGTCGGCCCAATCCTTGCTGAGAGAGCCAGGATTGGCTTTACCACAAATGGACATACCGGTGAAGATGTTGTGCTGTACAGCTACGATCCGCGTGGTCGCTTACTCGGTGGTTTGAATGATAACACTGAAGTCGCACAGTTTATGGCGGCAGCGCTTGATGTTAACCTGCAGCAGGCAACAGAGCGTTTATTCCTTGATGCAAATGCTGAATTCATCGCTAAAGGTGCAACCGTCAGCGAAGATCTTTCTGATGCAGAAAACCCTGTATTAGTGGTGAAAAAAGGCACCCAAATGCTGAAAATCCCACGTAATAAAAGCGTTGCCTGGTTAAATGATAAAGAAATCAACTCGGATGGGGTTAACGTTTATAACGGCTCTCGTTGGTTTGTTTCAAAATCACTCATCGAGCAAATCAAGTAATTAAGTCCGGTAAACCCCCGGCTTTGCCGGGGGACTCCGAAAGGTTTGACCTTTAAGTCAGTCGCGCGAAT
>NZ_CBFFRJ010000257.1:0-2040 GCF_965644225.1 Phytobacter sp. V91
CCATAAATTAACCTGCTTTTGATGTTGGATTGAACATATCAAAATCAGGCAATTACACAATTTTATGTACAGGCTCCTCCGATGGTCTTTCCGTTCACCTTATGTTCCTTGCTTCTCTGTCGCCGCGCATCGCCCCGGCCTGACGGAAATGCTTCGTCGATTTTCAGCCGGACCAGGGCATTGCTGTAACCCTTTTATTCCCATGGCATCATTTTATCGCTTCAGTAGGTCTGGCGAGGTTGATGTGGTGGAAGTAGTACTACCCCTGGTTGAAACGAAGTCACCCAGGATCCCACCTGCGACTCGACTACAGCAAGTGGGATTCGTTCAACGCATTACATCCCTGGCCCCGTAGCTGTGAGTTGTCGTTCTGCTGTGAGCTGGAGTTCATACAGTGCCGGGAGCACAGTCGCGGCGGCGCTCAATCCATGCCCTAACTGGCACAGGCTTTCCGGCGAAAACTCGCAGGCCTCTTTTTCGCCAAAGGTGACAAAGGTTTTTCCCAGGAAGTGCAGACCGTGGCACAGCCCTGCGATGTTGTTTTCACAACTGTCTGCCAGCACGGTGGCCTCTTCCGGGCTTAAGTGAGAGATATCCAGGCGACAAAAAATGTCTTTCAACTCAGAAGAAAGGATCTGGCTGTCAGGCAGCATGCTGCACCTCCACTGGAACTCCGGACAGGGAATTTAGTGAATAACTCAGCAGGTTATCGTTGAACGATGGGCGCGAAGAAAAAGCGTACGTGATACCATTGGCAGTAGCCATAGCATTACCTCGATTAATGTTGTGGTCAGAGGCCCGCAGGTGTTGGTAGCACCTGTGGGCTTCGTTGTTTTTGTAAGACAAGTGTCATACACTTGCTGACAATCAAACTCTAAATTGGTGTCAGACACATGTCAACCGTATCATTCAAAAAAAAGGGAAACAAACAGATCGCATTGCGTGTCGAGCCTTCTCTTGAGGAAGGTATCCAGCAGGCGCTCAAAGCTGATGGTGATGCGACTCTTTCAGCCTGGATTAAGCGAATTATCAGGAAGGAACTTCAGTCGCGTGGAATTGAGACTACGGAATGATATGAAAAATTGTGGCGGTAGAATTCATGTCTGGTAGTACAAAGGCAGAATAATCGCATGCAATGTTCGAGTTCTTTTTTCATCGAGCCCTGTACGATGGGCATCCTGGGCGGGGATAATTTCAAGGAATCGATGTTATGGCCTCCGTCTACTCAGAAGAGTATCAACGGGTAATCACCGCGCTAAAAAACGCCCGCAAAGCCCGTGGCATAGCAAAGGCTCAACTCGCAGAGGCTCTGGGCAAGCCACAATCATTTATCGCTAAAATTAAAAACGGTGAGAGAAGGCTGGATGTAGTAGAGTTTGTGCATCTGGCAAGGTTGGTGGGAGTTGAGGTGGGGGAGGTATTGGAGAGTTTAAAGAAAAAATGAACATTATTCAGAGATGATTCAGCATCAATGCGTTGTGTTCAAAGGTTTACTTTCGATAAAAAAATTAATATTAAATATGTGATAAGTAATTTATTTATTGTTGTGGTGTGCGATTTTTATTGATTATTTAAAATGAACCTCGCTATAATAATTTATTGTTTAGTTTTTCTCTAAGGCAGTTAAGAGGGTGTATGTTTATTGAGATGCTAAAGATAATAATTGGATTTGTTCTTACCGGGGTCCTGGACGTTTTTATCTCAAGTAGATATCAGAGAAAGAATTCACTTATACAAATAAAAATATTAAAAGTAGAAAAGGATGTGCTGAAATTAAAAGAGGTTGTTAGTACTATTGAAATGCTTTCGAGTGTTCGTAATTATAAAGGAAGGTGTTTGGCTGATCTGGTATGTAAGTCTGGCATGGAAGATATAAATTCAGTTGTAATCATGCAGGCAAGAGAGGAATATAAGAGCTCTGTTGTGGAGTGGAATAGAAATATCAATAAATTATATATAGAATTATGGAAGGTGCGATTTAATCGTCAGTTATGAGAACATAAGGCTTTCTTTGCCATAGATTTTTCACGATGCCCGCAC
>NZ_CBFFRJ010000258.1:0-1839 GCF_965644225.1 Phytobacter sp. V91
GCGGGCATCGTGAAAAATCTATGGCAAAGAAAGCCTTATGTTCTCATAACTGACGATTAAATCGCACCTTCCTTAACTTTCTCGCGCAGGGGTTAAACCGCCGCCGCAGTCATTTGATCGGCGTGATGGTCTCGCGCATCGGCGATCCGTTTCGCAGCAGCCTGCTTGACGCCCTGCTCAGCGAGATCCAGCGCTGTGGTTTTCAGGCGCTGGTGAGTGAAATTCGCAGCGAGCAGGAGCTGGCTCTTACGCTGCGCCGTTTTGCCCAGTTTCGGGTTTCCGGGGTGATTGTCACCTCCGGCCAGCCGCCGGAGTCGCTGGTGAACGAATGCGTGTCGCAGCAGATCCCGGTGGTGGGCATCAATCGCCAGCCGGATATCCCCTTTGTGGATTATATCTGTTCGGATAATGTCCAGGGCGCGACCCTCGCGGCCGGGCAACTGGTCCGCAACGGCTGCCGTCGTTTCGGCTGGCTCAATACCTCTGACTCGACGTGGGCCGGGCGGATGCGTGGCGATGCCTTTTATCAGGCGCTGCTGGCGCTCGGTGTCGACGCCACGCGCGATCTGCAACCGATTGTCGCCCCCGCTGAAGGTTATGACGGCGGATTTCAGGCTGCCGCCGACGCGGAGAAGTCCCTCGAGGGCGTCTTCTGTGCCAATGCGCAGCTCGCCTGCGGTTTTCTTGACGGAATGCGCCAGCGCGGCAGGCACTGCCCGGACGATTTTCAGCTCATCGGTTTTGACAATACGCCGCAAACGGCGCAATACAGTTATCAGCTCACCACTCTGCATCAGGACGTTGCGGAGATTTCCCGCCAGGCTTTAACCCGTCTGCTGGAACGCGCTGACAATCCGCTCCAGCCTTCGCGCACAACCTGGGTGGATGTGCAGTTAATTCATCGGCGTACATCGCCATTACTTTTTTAAGAGCAGGCCATGACAGAAGAACAACAGCAGTCATTATGCGCGCTGATTCGCCAGTTGGGCGCACAGGCGCAGGCGTTACGTAATGCGGGATTACAGGTGGATAAAAAAGCCCGCCAGGATTTTGTCTCCCATGCCGATCTGTTTGTCGAAAAAGAGATCAAAAGCTGGCTCAAAGTCCACTGCCCGGAGGATGGTTTTCTCGGGGAAGAGAGCGGCCTGGAGGCGGGGGAGCACGGCACCTGGGTGCTCGACCCTATCGACGGGACGACTAACTATATTCAGGGGATGGATTACTGGTGTATCTCTCTGGCCTGGGTTCGCCAGAACGTGACTGAGCTGGGGATTATCTACGCCCCGGACCGCAATGAATTTTTCTTTGCCCTCCGTGGCGCAGGCGCTTTTCTTAATGACCAGCCTCTGAAATTACGCGAGCCGGATCCGGAAACGGTGATTATCGGTATGGGGCGCTCCAGCCGCGCGCCGGTGGAAAACTATACCCGGACCATGGCCCGTGTGCTCAACGCCGGAATGGAGTATCGCCGCTTTGGCGCCGGGGCGCTGATGCTGGCCCACGTCGCCAGCGGGCAGGTGCATGCCTATTACGAAGAACATATGAACAGTTGGGACGCGCTGGCGGGGATGTTGATCATCGTCGAAGCGGGCGGGGCCAGTAATGCATTTCTCGCTAATAATGGTCTGCTAAATGGCAATCTGGTGCTGGCCGGATGTATTGATGTGCAGGCGCGCCTGAGCGCGCTGCTGGTGGACAGATAAGGGAACGGGGCAATGACGTCGGTGTCGTCTGCCCCACCCTCACCCCTGCCCTCTCCCTGAGGGCTGAGTGATCCCCAGTAATATGGTCAGTCATCCATGACCATATTACTGTATTCTTTCCCTAACATTTTCAGTA
>NZ_CBFFRJ010000259.1:0-1836 GCF_965644225.1 Phytobacter sp. V91
AATCTGAACCAGATTTAATCTGACAGACACCTGTATAAATAACCGGTAACTGTCAGATCAGGTCTGAGCTAGTACATGTTAAGTGCAACTATTGAAATCATTTAAGTGATTTAAGTCTATCTTCCCACTGCTGAATGACTTCTCTTTTTTCTTTAATGTAGTCATAGCGGTCATAATGTTTTGCTGAAACGCCTGGTCGTTTGTGATTTTGCAGACGGTCACGCATTTCAGTGCTCACCCCCATATCTCCCGCCAAAGTCTTAAACGTTCGCCTGATATCCCTCGGTGTAAATTTATTGAATGGCTCGCGCTCGCAAAATTTCTTAATCTGTTTGCTGTATTCTGCTGAAAGCAAATGCCCCTCAGCTGTATCTGCAGGGAAAAGAAAATCGCTATCCGGGTACCGCCTATCCATTTCTTTTAAAATGTTTGTTGCTGTTCCGCTTAATGGTACGACGTGATAGTCGCCATTCTTTGATATTTCAGGAGGAACCGTCAGTGTTTTTCCTTTGCGGTCCCAGTTGGCTTTTAAGTTTGTCATTATCTCCCATGGACGCTGGCCTGCTGTATGGATGCATAGCAACAGCAGTTGAGAAAAATCACTATGCATTCTCACTGACGCTGGATCTTGGCTTAGTATGGCGAGCAGCTCCTTGAGCTCATTCCATTGCAGGAATCTGTCCAGAGCCTTGTCGGCACCACGCTGACCAGGAACGACAGCAACAGGGTTGCTTTTAAGGGCATAAACGGTTTTCTTTCCCATGTTGGCCGGGTCATTGTCTGCAAAAAGCCCAAAGTTAAACACCGCATGCAAATTGGCGCGGGCTTTGTTGGCTCCCGCCAGCGCCCCACGGGTGATAAATTCAGACAGGACATATTTTATATGTTCAGGTGTAACGGCATTGGCTTCCATCTCTGGATTGATATGCTTGCTTTGCAGTATTTGATTAAGCCGGTTTTGTGTTTTGTCGTAAGCCCTCTTACCCCTGGCTTTCTGGTCTGCAATATAATCGTCAAAGAGCATTTTTAAAGAAGCATGCTCAGTGATCGCTTTAGCTGGTTCGCTTATGCCGCTGGCCGCTGCCTGGGCTTTCGCAGTAGCCTCTGACAAGGTAAGGGCTGGGAAATCACCGAGGCTAACAAACTTCTCTTTACCGCTCACATAGTAGCGATATACAAATGTTTTTCGGCCTGATGGGTAGGTTTTAACACCTAGCCTTCCGGTGCCTCGCGTCGCGGCGGCTTGCCAGGTATAATAGGCTGATGTCTTTGGCTTTAATCCACGAATTTTGCTGTCAGTAAGTAGGGTGCTTGCCATGGTTTACAGGTCAGGTTGCGGGTCAGGTTATGAGGAAATGATATGCAACCAAGTGAAACCATACAACACGTAAAAATCTTTTAATTTCATTGAAATGAATCTTGATGAAATCGCAGGAAATATAAGGAAACTGGCGCGTAGCGCCCTTCTAAGCCGTAGGTCACAGGTTCGAACCCTGTAGGGCGTACCATTTCAAATCATAGACTTAAGCCATTTTCAACCCAGCCTCATTTTCCCCTTATGTCGTATTTGTGTCATGGACACCAAAAATGGCGTCAATTTTCCGTACATGCTCGATCAAATGGTTCGGAGCCAGGTGAGCATACCGGCGCACCATCTCTATCGATTCCCAGCCCCCCATTTCTTGCAAAACGGATAGCGGGACTCCTGACTGAATCAACCAACTCGCCCAGGTATGTCTCAAGTCGTGAAAGCGGAAATCTGTAATTAAGTCCGGTAAACCCCCGGCTTTGCCGGGGGACTCCGAAAGGTTTGACCTTTAAGTCAGTCGCGCGAAT
>NZ_CBFFRJ010000260.1:0-1757 GCF_965644225.1 Phytobacter sp. V91
GAAATCATGGCAATAAAATACGGTTTTCGGCGGGTTTTTAACCTGAAAGCCGTTTTTAAGGCGCACTTATCCCGCAGCCTGTGCCAGAAGCCATCGTTTTCTGGCGATCCCGTGGAGCCTTTCCGCCACTAATTCCGTGGCATGCCTGCCGGCCTCTGCGCTGACAAAGCGCAGCCGGTTGCCACAGAGGATACATTTATACGGGTCCGTACGCAGAAATCCTTTCAACAGCAAGGCGAAGCCGGGCTGTTCCGGTTTTTTCCGCGCCTCCATCTGCAGGGCTTCATACACCTGCGGCAGCAGCGAACCCCGTTTGCGGTTCGACAGGAAGCCATAGTAACGCACCATCTTAAAATGCTTTGCCGGCACGTGGCTGATATAGCGCCTGAGCATCTCTTCCTGGGTCAGCGACTGCTGGCGGTACTGCTGCGTACGGTGGTCGTAATAGTGATGTACCACGGCACCGCCGCTGTAGTGCCTGAGCTTTGCCGCTGACACCGGCGGGCGCTTCAGGTAGCGGCCCAGGTATTTGACGCTCCGCCAGGCGCCCCGGGTCTTCTTCGCAAAATGCACCTTCCAGCGGCGCCCGTACTGCGCCTGCAGATACCGCTGCCACTGCTTTTCGTCGCGGATATGCCTCAGCCCCGGCAGCCTGCCGGGGTTAATCAGGTCATGGCTGTGGCGCAGGAGGCGGATGACGGCTCCGCGCCAGATTTCCTCGACGGCATGCTTCTTAAAGAAGAGGTCGCGCCAGATGCCATACCTGATATCCAGTCCACCACGGGTGACGGAGAGGTGAATGTGCGGGTGCTGGTTGAGCTGGCGGCCGTACGTATGCAGGGCGCAGAAGATACCGACCTCCACGCCCTGTCTGCGGGCCCAGCGAAGCATGGCGCGGGTGGCGGCGCGAAAGAGCGCGTTGAGCAGGGGCCAGTTATTGTTGAAAAAGGGCCAGAGCAGGTGGGGCATGGTGAAGGTGATATGCTGCCAGTCGCAGTCGGGAAGGATATGACTCTGCTGCGATACCCACTGCTCAGTGGCTTTGAAGCCGCAGGAGCTGCAGGCCTTTGATTTGCAGCTCTGGCAGAAAAAGCGGGAATGGGTGCAGTCCGGCGATGCGCAGCAGAAGCGGCGAACGCCCATGGCCGTGGTGCCGCAGGCGAGCATGCGCTCGATGCAGAGGCGGGTCCAGGGAGTGACGCGGTCACTGAATTTTTCGAGAAACTTATTCCAGCCGTCATCGACGGTGAAGAGCAACTTTGCGGGACGCGGGATATACATTCGGGGAATTACAGTCCGGGGATCTTGCCGGTGAAGCGAAAATCGACATACTGCCCGCAGCCGCAGTCAGGCTCATCGGGTCTGTCGGCCCAGTTGTCAGTGGATTTGTCCCACGGGACGAAAGAGACCCGCATTATCTCCAGCTCCGTGCAGATAATGAACTCATCCAGGGGCATGCTTTCGGTCATCGCGCCATCAATGCTGTCGTATCCGGCTTCATCAGCCTCTCCGGGATGCTGTTCAAAGCCGCGAATAATGGTGACGAGGGGCGGGTCGAATTGCGTATCAAGGAAAAACTGGGGGCCAAGGCGGACACAGTGCTGTATGGCTTCAGCCGGCGTATCGTAGAAGAATTCATCGGGCTCATGACCGTCAGTGTCGGGGGGGAAGGAGACCATAAAACGTTTTGGATAAGAGGGGGGGGTAATACGGGCTACAAGTGGTTTACCTGATTTACCGGGCTTGCGTTTTCTGGG
>NZ_CBFFRJ010000261.1:0-1716 GCF_965644225.1 Phytobacter sp. V91
TATCGTAGCGAGCCATAGTTCAATATGTTGTTGAAAAAGACAGTTACTATAACTCAGGTGATTAAGGGACACAGCCTGGTTCCCTGTGAGCAGCGTTATCCTTCAACTGCTGGCTAATATCCGCACTGACCATACGGGACAGGCTCCTGAAAACAAATCTGCGCATAGTGCTCCCTGACAGCCGACCTCGAGGTGAGAAGCTGTGACCTAAGTATTGCCGTATTATACAACAGCCTGTGAGATGACGATGTTGAATGCTTTTTTTTACAAAATTGTTGATTATCAATCTGTTGGATAATTCATGGAAAAAGCCTTCCTGACAAACCCCGACACCGCCCGGGACTTCATCGCCATTCATCTCCCGGCCGAACTGCGAGCCGTCTGCAACCTCAGCACCCTCAGACTCGAATCCGGCAGCTTTGTCGAGGAGAGTCTGCGGGCCTACTACAGCGACGTGCTCTGGAGCCTGAAGACCACCGCCGGGGACGGCTACATTCATGTGCTGATTGAGCACCAGAGTTCGCCTGACAGGCACATGGCCTTCCGCCTGCTTCGCTATGCCGTGGCCGCCATGCAGCGCCATCTCGATGCCGGGCACAAAAAACTGCCGCTGGTCATTCCGGTGCTGTTCTACACCGGCAGGCGCAGCCCGTACCCGTACTCCACCCGCTGGCTGGATGAGTTTGACGACCCGCAGCTGGCCGGACAGCTGTATGCCGGGCCGTTCCCGCTGGTTGACGTCACCGTCATTCCGGACGATGACATCATGACCCACCGCAGCATGGCGGCCCTGACGCTTTTACAGAAGCATATCCATCAGCGCGACCTTGCCGGCCTGCTTGACCGGCTGGCCACCGTTCTGCTGACCGGACATCTCACGGGACAGCAGCTGATATCGCTGATAAACTATCTGGTGCAGGCCGGCGAGACCGACGACGCCGAAGCCTTTGTACGTCAACTGGCACAGCGGGTGCCGCAGCACGGGGACACACTGATGACAATTGCACAGCAGCTGCAAGCTGCAGAGCACCACTTACCCGGTGGCATACGAATCAAAGAGTGATTAAATTCTAACCGCCACATTCACGGGCTGAAATGGTTTCAATTTCCTATACGTGAACAGAAGGGCATTGAGAAGGGCCTTGAGCGTGGCCGCGTCGAAGGGCGTCAGGAAGGCATTCAGCTGGGCGAACAGCGCGGTATCGAAAAAGGCAAACTTGAAGTGGCCCGCACGATGCTTGATAACGGTCTGGATCACAACACGGTGATGAAAATGACCGGCCTGTCCGAGGACGACCTGGCGCAGCTGCGCCACTGAGTTGTTTAGTTCTGACCTTTTTCCAGCCCGGCGGTCAGCCGGTACTGCCGGGGCAGGGCCTCACCCTCAGCCACCGCCTGCCAGCCACATGAACTCAGCAGCGCCTCCAGTCCTTCTGTACTGCCTGTGATACGCGCCAGCAGCGGGCCGGTCTGGTTACTGCCGCAGCCGCTGCGCCAGTCTTCTGCCCGCAAACCGGTGCCCGCCACGCTTCCCCGCGAAACCCGCATACTGCAGCCAGCAGAAACAGCCTGTCCGGCGTGTGGCGGCAACCTCATAGCGTTGGGCTGCGACGTGTCGGAGCAGCTGGAGCTTATCAGCAGCGCCTTTAAGGTTATCGAAACGCAGCGGCCAAAACTGGCCTGCTGCAGCTGCGACCACATCGTTCAGGCACCCAT
>NZ_CBFFRJ010000262.1:0-1689 GCF_965644225.1 Phytobacter sp. V91
GGGTCTTCCCCTGTTGTGGTGGCTGTTGTAGGCTTTTCGCTGTTGACCCAACAACAGGAGGAAAACCACTTGAATAATGCTGCTGTTGTCATCAGGGAATACACTTCTGCTTTTCCTGACCCCATATCTATAAAGAAAGCCAGTACTGTCGTTATCAGCCATTGTGATCTTGAGTATCGCGGATGGGTATGGGTAACGCTTCCTTCCGGTAAAGCCGGATGGGCTCCACAACAAATATTTACTCCCATTAGCACCAACGAAGTCATCTGCCTTGAAGACTATACGGCGCATGAATTATCAGTCAGGTCCAGCGAGAGAATTACTGTCATAAAGTCTCTTAATGGCTGGTACTGGGCACTCAAGCACTCAGGAGAATCTGGCTGGGTGCCGGAAGAATGTGTAAGTATTCTGGATGTCTAATTTTAATCCGGTACGCGTTTATGGACGAAAAATCCCTCTATGCCCACATTCTGAATTTATCGGGGCCGTGGCAGGTTGAATCCTTGTCCCTCGATGAAAATGCAGGTTCCGTTACTGTCACTGTCGGGATCGCTGAAAACACTCTGTTAACCTGTCCTGCCTGCGGTAAATCCTGTCCTGTTCACGATCACCGGCATCGTCAATGGCGACACCTTGATACCTGCCAGTTCGCGACAATAGTTGAAGCTGATGTTCCCCGTATTAAGTGCCCGGAGCATGGCTGTCAGACTCTGCCTGTTCCGTGGGCGGGGCCCGGAAGCCGGTATACGCTGCTGTTCGAATCGTTCGTGCTCTCATGGCTAAAAATCAGCACCATTGATGCTGTCAGAAAGCAACTAAAACTCAGCTGGAATGCTGTTGACGGCATTATGACTCGCGCGGTTAAGCGCGGTCTTGCACGGATAAAAAAGCCGTTAGCAGGCAGGCATATGAATGTGGACGAGGTCGCCTTTAAAAAAGGACACCAGTATATAACGGTGATCTCCGATCGCGACGGGCGGGCGCTGGCCTTAACGGATGAGCGCGGAACAGAAAGTCTCGCCGGTTACCTCAGAACGCTGACTGACGGGCAACTGCTGGCTATCAAAACACTCTCAATGGACATGAACGCGGGCTATATAAGGGCTGCACGCATCCATCTGCCCAGCGCAGTTGAGAAAATCGCCTTCGACCGCTTCCACGTGGCGAAGCAACTGGGCGAGGTGGTGGATAAAACCCGGCAGAATGAACATCCGCACCTTCCGGTAGAAAGCCGCCGACAGGCAAAGGGGACACGCTTCCTGTGGCAGTACAGCGAAAAATGGATGACCGAATCCCGGCTGGAAAAGCTGATATGGCTGCGGGCACAGATGAAACTGACCAGCCAGTGTTGGGCGCTGAAAGAGCTGGCGAAGGATATCTGGAACAGGCCATGGAGCGAGGAACGGCGGAATGACTGGCAACGATGGCTGGCGCTGGCGGCCAACAGTGATGTGCCAATGATGAAAAATGCGGCGAAAACAATAGGGAAAAGGCTCTACGGGATCCTGAATGCAATGCGACATAACGTCTCAAACGGTAATGCGGAGGCACTGAACAGCAAGATCAGGCTGCTGAGAATAAAAGCCAGAGGATACAGGAACAGGGAGCGCTTCAAACTGGGAGTGATGTTCCACTACGGGAAGCTGAATATGGCGTTCTGAGTCTTCCCACCATAATCGGGGAAGACCC
>NZ_CBFFRJ010000263.1:0-1667 GCF_965644225.1 Phytobacter sp. V91
ATTATCTGGCGATGGTGAAACTGGGTTGTATCCGATTGTTTTATAAAAGGTTATGTAATTAAGGGACACGGCCTAGTAACTTTTGCGGATACGCAAAAAACCTATTTCCAGACGTCATATCGGCACGGCGAGCACCAACGCCCTGACGGTGTTGATTGACACTATTAACCTGCTGGCAGAGCTGGCGAACCAGTGCGCCACGCACACACTTAGGAACGGGCGCGCCTAATCAATCTGCAGTGTTTAAGCCGACTGCGACAAAAGCCGGAACGACCAGGGAGAAATACGAACTTTTTTAAGAAAGTGATTAGTGCGTAGACTGGGCATATGAAAACATATGTTAAAAAGTGGTGAGATAATGGGGTATATCCTTATTCGCATCAAGACGAAAGGAAGCAAATTGTCTGCAGCTAAGGAACTGCAGACATTAATGCCAGTTAATTTACGGGGAATTAGTAGACACGCCAGTGAGCAGGCTGATCGCGATCCTGTAGATGGCGCTCACGGGCTACGTGCACGGCATAACCTTCAGCTTTTGCCCATTCAGCAGCTTCTTTCTGTGTATCGGTCTTATGCTTCTCTGAACCATTTACGATCACTACATGATGAGTTGTAGCTGCTGTTTTATCGCTTGCTTTAGGACGATGTTCAACGTACGCATGGGTCTTAGACATAACATTACCTGTATAAATTAATGCAGAATCATTTCTGCCATATACAAATGGGGGCATAAAAGAGTAGTTCCAGAATGTTGATGGAGTTTGATTAATAATTCTCTAGATTGTCTCGGGTGGGGAGTTAAGTTCTGTTAAATGAAAACAATTCAATACTTAGTGGTTCACTAAGTGAAATTTTCAAAATTGGTTAATTGCTTGCCTTATTAATATTTTATCATGAATATGAGCGATATCTTTGTGTTAAGCGCACTTCATTCAGGTCTTGTCAGTGCCAAAGCAGCAGGTAAACGATTTAGCCATCCCCCGATTCAGGGCCATCTAAAGCGGCAATTTAATGTTAATTATTTTATTGCTTCAAGAACCCATTCGTACTCAATGTCGTTCAAATTACCAAATAAATTTTCCTTAAATTTCAGGTTGTATGATAGTAAGTTTCCTTGGAAGTTAAAGTTATTGGGTTCAATAGCACACCAAAGTTTTACTAAGTTTTTATCATTTGTACAAAGGTAAGTTTGTGTTTTATGGTCAAGTGCTATCGCCCACATTAGATAATCTAATGCTCTAAAGTCAGACAAAGTGTTATATGCATCTTTCATTGTGTAGTTCTCTGGTGGCTTAGGTTTAAATATTTTCTTTGCCGGATTTTGCTTTGAACTACTTAATGCTGCGCTCAGTGTCGCAATGAACAATATCTCATTTGATCTAATCTTATGCGCTATTGCAAGATTCTTTATTTTTGTTATTACAGTGGATCTTTGTTTTCTGGATGTCTCTTTATAAAGAATGGGTATTACTGATTTAATGAATGAGAGTTTCTTGCTGTTGTTGCTGTACAATTGCGACAGCATTCCTGAAGTTGAACTTACTAATTCCACGCGAGTGAACGGTATGGTCGCAGTTGGTAGTGTTTTATTAATTAAGTCCGGTAAACCCCCGGCTTTGCCGGGGGACTCCGAAAGGTTTGACCTTTAAGTCAGTCGCGCGAATCTG
>NZ_CBFFRJ010000264.1:0-1539 GCF_965644225.1 Phytobacter sp. V91
AGCTCAGCTAAGGTAAGGCTAATACAGATAAGGACTCCACTGAACCCCACCGATTAAATCGCACCTTCCATAGTAAAAGGCTTAAAATGGCTTGTAGAGCGTTAGACTGCTATCAAAAGATATGGCAATGAATTAATAATGCGGGATATAGGGTATTAAAGTTTACGACAGTCCATGTCATGTGAATCACAATAATGATGTGGCGAATGAAATGGTTAAGAAAATAGATTTCGGACATTCCGCACAGGTGGTGGGCTGCATACTCCGTTGAACACCTCAGAAGAGCCGATTCTGAGTATTAAGACAAAAAGCAGCTTCCTGCTTGCTGGTCAAAGTCAAGCCGACGACAGCCACTACGTTCACATATCATGTCATTTCAACTGTATCCGTATAATATTTAGACACAATATCAACATTTCCGCTCTGCTAGTTCCTGCAAACCGTTGAAAATCATTTGAATAAACGATCTATATAATCGATCAATACATAGATAATGATAGTTTTAAACTATCATATGTGTCTAAATTGATCGGTATTCTAATTGATTAAAACGATCGATTCATGATTTATAATAGTTTAAATCTATCACAAATCCATTTTTGATCGTTACAAACGATATGACACCTTGTCCATAGTAGATCAATTATATCAATTGCTTACGTTATCATTTAAAGGTGGAAAACATGTCGGAATGTCCATTTTGCAAGGCCGCAGTGCATGAAGATGCTTCTGTTTGTCGTGGTTGTGGTGCAGAAAGAGTAAAAGGTTACGTCAGCCAGCAGACCATGAAGGGGCTTGTAGTTGGTGGAACCATAGTTGGCATTCCTGCGGGATTTATCATGGCCTACCTGACTAAATCGACGCCGGTAATGGTGATTACTTTGC
The DNA here is from genome assembly GCF_965644225.1 of Phytobacter sp. V91. NCBI lineage: Bacteria > Pseudomonadati > Pseudomonadota > Gammaproteobacteria > Enterobacterales > Enterobacteriaceae > Phytobacter > Phytobacter sp. V91. The sequence goes on from NZ_CBFFRJ010000264.1 coordinate 886, forward strand.
TCGCTTTCATGCTTGGCCCTTTGCTGATTCTGAAATTTAAAACCAAAGATAAAGTCAGTTGGGTTCGTCCGACCGCACGTTAATGGCTTTGCCAACATCAGGGAAAAACACCTCAACTCACTGTTCTGATTGAAGATCTCAGGCAGTGAGTTTTTTATAACAAATAAGGCTTACCAAAATGAAAAAAACAATCGCAGCGTTTTCCATTTCCGCTATTCTGGCGTTAACAGGATGCCAACAGTTAAACGAAGCAACAGGGAAAGTAGGAGAAACGATCAACTCGTCCTTATCTTCTCTGGGTAATGCTTTAAGTACTTCCAGTAGTAAAGGTAATACAACAGCAGCAGATAATCTCCCTGTGAACACCGTTAACGGTTTAGACGTTATTTGCCGTGATTATGAAGCAAACGCTATGGCCGGTAAAAAGAACTGGATTGGCAAGAAAATCAGCATCAGCAATGCCACGGTTCTGGAAGCACAGGAAGCCTACGACACCATGAAGTACCTTGGTGCACAACGAGACCATAAAACTTACGCTATTATCTTCCAGACGGCTGATACGAAATATTGCGGTGGGGCTGTACTGTTGTCTTACTATGCAGGTCAGGATGACGATATTCTGAAATTCAAGAAAGGACAGAAAGTGAATATTAC
>NZ_CBFFRJ010000265.1:0-1522 GCF_965644225.1 Phytobacter sp. V91
TGTTTCTCTTCGCTGAACTTATGCGGAACGCCTGTCGGCTTTTTCCAGGAAAAACCATGGCGGTGAAGCCACTTGTTCATACCGGGAATGGAGTAAGACACACCAAACCGTTCCCTGACAAGGGCAACGATACTGGCTGTGCTCGCATGGACATCTGTGGTCAGCAAACAAATCAGTTCTGCTGAGTGTACAGAAGTGAGGTGCTCCTGTGAGCCACCGTTGTCAGAGGTCAGTTTACCCTCATGAAGATAATCGGCAATATGGCGCAGAACAGTAGTCTCGTGAATGAGCTGAGACTGAGCAATCATGGCCGTTGACCAGCCCTGAGCAGAAAGAAGTACGCAGCGAATTCTGTCGCAGACGCGGCGGTCACGACTTTGTCGGTGCTGAGCCTCAAGTGCTGCAATCTGTTCAGGTGTGAGTCTGATATTCATGGTCTGAGCATGATCCCCTGAGAGCATGAAATCAAGCAGTATCAATGATCACGGGTATAAATACAATTTATTAACTTCTCTGCCGAATGAAAAACTTAGCCTGATAATAATTTATTATCACGGATAACGCGCTGAAGAAAATGGCCGTAACCGCGATCGCCCATCCAGAAATTAATGCTTTTTTCCACCCCCGTTGAGGTCATGGTGGCGCCGGTGATGCCGTCAACGCTGTACTCATCATGAGGGCCAGCGCTCTCTTGCACGACTTGCAGCGCCGGTTGGCCCGCATCGTTTAATACCTTTTTCCCCGGCCACTGCTGCAACCACTGCGGATCTTCCACCTTAGCGCCCAGCAGCGGAGTCTCGTTTTGTTCATAGTAGAAAAGGTTTTTCACCGTACGGCCATCGGGGGCCAGAGCAATAAACGCGTGCATCATCGACTTTGCCCCTTTGCCGGAGATGGGCAGGATAATTTGCTGTATCTCATGAACATTATTTTGTACGAGGTAGATATCCGCGATGCTGCAACGCTGGCGAACCTGCGCCGGATCCTGGTCTGCGCTGAGCGTCGTGCAGGATGGCTGCACATTCTGTCGGGGGCCGGCGGGCAACAGCACGCCGCGGTCTAAATCAACCTGGCGGGCAATAATCCGCTTTTCAAACAGCGCCGCCAGCGTACGCTCATCTTCCTTTCCGTTACTCAGACCCGCTACCTGAAGAATAGCGGCCTTTTGCTGCTGCCCGGTCGGCTGGGCGTTATTACTTTTGATCAGCAAGAAATAAACGGCGACGGCCGCAAAGCATAAAACACAAAACAACATCATTGATGCAACAATAATTTTACCTTTGCTCATGCAGCTTTTTTCACCCCTGATTTACCGCTTAACCCCGGCATTAAAAGTAACGCAATATTCATGATGCTTTTTATATCTATGCCACTGGAAAATCGGGTTTGCAACCGCCAGCAGAGAAGTGGCAATACGAATAACGTCAATTCATTGATAAGCAGGATCTTAAGGAAGGTGCGATTTAATCGGTGGGGTTCAGTGGAGTCCTTATCTGTATTAGCCTTACCTTAGCTGAGCTGT
>NZ_CBFFRJ010000266.1:0-1469 GCF_965644225.1 Phytobacter sp. V91
CATCACTGCGTTTCGGGATCCTGTGTTCATGGTCAGTGAGTTTTTAAAACGTTTTTCCAGATTCCTAACCATGAACTGTCGCGCATCGTCGGTAAACGCCGCCGTCAGCGAGAACCCCAGCGGGTACAAAAAGAGTATGGCTATCATCAGCGCGGCAGGCGCGACCAGTAACAGATATTTTAACGAACGGCGCATAGCACACCTGACATCAGAATAATGAAACGCTCAGGGCGACGTCCTGCCACGCCTGAGCATTGGCGATAATTAGTTGGCGACCTGGCTTTCGTAGCCCTCTTTTATGTCGTCAAAGTAGGGGGTTATCGGGAAACTTTTACCGTAATCTGCCAGCGCCTTCGGCGAGATTTCCGCGAACAGTTTCTGCCAGGTGGCCGGATCCAGCTTCGGCTTCACATGCTCAGCGTCGATACCCGGATACCAGTTAAACTGCTTCACAATCCCCTGCGCCTGCACTTCCGGGCTGGTTGCCAGCTCGATAAACTCACGCGCCAGTTGCGGGTTTGCCGCCTTCGCCGGGGTCACGTAGTACATTGGTTGCCCTGGCATGCCCGGCGACAGCAGCGCCAGTTTGATTGACGGCGGCAGTTTGCCCTGGTCTTTCCAGCTGTAGAACATATCCACCCACACCGGCCCCATCGTTATCTCGCCCCGGCTGAGCATGTCGAGCGTTCCGGCGTTGCCGGGAGTAAAGGTCACATTCTTATTAAAGGCCTTCAGCTTTTCATAGGCCTGGCCCCAGTTTTTCTCCACGCTTTTATCATAAGGCAGCGCAGACAGACGCTGGGCGTCCGTGCCCCAGGCGTAGATCCAGCCCACCACAAAGCTCACGCCGGACATCCCGTTCTTGATGCCGTTATAGCCGAAAGCCTGGGGGTTCTTCTGCGCCCAGTCCACCAGCTCATCGTAAGACGCAGGCGGCGTTTTGATTGCCTCGCTGTTCCACGCAATGGCGGTCTGACTTAAAAACATCGGCATCACATAGCCATCGACATTCACGCCGAGAGCATTTTTGGCGTTATCTGCGCTGACCATATTGCCAGTGCTAATTTGCTGGCGGTATTTCGCAAGCAGCCCCTTCTCCACCAGCTCGCCACCGACTTTCTGATGCACCACCGCCACATCGATATCCCAGGTCTGCGCGCCACTCTCTCTCTGCGCCGTCAGTTTCTCGATGATTTTATTCGAACCGGCGTCGCCAGGGCCGGTGCCAACCACCTGCACTTTTACCCCCGGATGGGCCGCTTCAAACTTCGGCCCCAGCCAGGTTTTCACGTAGTCCACCATATTCTGATCGCCCGCGGTGGCAACGTTCAGGATGGTGTCGGCCTGTGCGCCGTAGCTCAGGAACAATGCAGTCACTACCGCAGCTTTCGTTTTAGGGAAGGTGCGATTTAATCGGTGGGGTTCAGTGGAGTCCTTATCTGTATTAGCCTTACCTTAGCTGAGCTGTA
>NZ_CBFFRJ010000267.1:0-1434 GCF_965644225.1 Phytobacter sp. V91
CTTAAGCTATCATAAAAAACATAGATGCCGGGAGATTTGCTATGACTATTCAACATTTCTTTCAACTGGTCTGAAATGTTACCCTCACAATCGAAAGAGTGGTGTTCACATACAATTTTAAACTCGGGGATGAGTGCAACCCCCATAAAATAGCGAGTTGTTTCAGTACGAGGTTTTATTTCGTTATTTATCCATTTCTTTATTTGACTCTGACTGTAACCTGTTTTTTCAGCTGCTTGAGAAATTTCCCCATCGAAATAATTTTTCACAGCGAATCGGATAGTTGCATTATTATCACAGAAGACTTTATTGGTAGTCATAAATCATTTCCTGATGATATTGAATCAGTCCTAAAAGGAGGTTTGAGTTTTTGAAAATTATCGTTAATACGACAGCTCATTTTCCCCGCTATCTCTGGCAGGGTATCGCTGAAAAATCCGTTTATCGCCTGCCGAAAGGCCTTTGCTGTGGCAAAATACCTATTATTCCGGGCTTGTTCATTCATGACCTTCCATAACCGCTCAATCGGATTCAGATTCGGGCTGTAGGGGGGCAGGTAGTGTAGTTCAATATTCATCACCACCGCCCAGTCCTGTACCAGTAAGGCCCGGTGATACGGGGCACCATCCAGTATAAGGTGTACTTTCTGCCTGACGGGGTAAGTCTTCCGGATGGCGATAAAAAACTCACAAATGGTTCTGGCATTAATCTGTGCATAATCACCGGTCACTGTTCGGGCAATATCGTTCAGACAGAGTGCCCCGATGATATTCATCCGGGTACGGCTGCCGGTGGTTTTAACCGGTTTGCGCTCACCCCTGCGTATCCAGCCACCACTCAGTTTCGTTGACTGCGTGGGATGCACCGCGTCCATAAACAGGATGGGTTCATTATCACCGGCAGTGAGCTTAAGAGCCTCATATTCAGTGATGAACTGCTGCTGTTTTTCTTCGCTGAACTTATGCGGGACGCCAGTCGGCTTTTTCCATGAAAAACCATTGCGGTGAAGCCACTTGTTCATTCCCGGAATGGAGTAAGACACACCGAAACGCTCCCTGACAAGGGCAACAATACTGGCTGTACTCTCGTGTACCTCAGCAGTCAGCAAACAGATTAATTCTGCTGACTGCGCAGAACTGAGGTGCCCCTGAGAGCCACCATTTTCAGAGTTCAACTTGCCCTCATCAATATAATCCGCGATATGGCGCAGAACGGTTGTCTCATGGATAAGCTGAGACTGTGCAATCATGGCCGTTGACCAGCCCTGAGCAGAAAGAAGCACGCAGCGAATCCTGTCGCAGACACGACGGTCACGACTATGTCGGTGCTGAGCCTCAAGGGCAGCAATCTGTTCAGGTGAAAGTCTGATATTCATGATTTTAGCATGATCCTCTGACGGCATGAAATCAAGCAGTTTCAATGATCACGGGTATA
>NZ_CBFFRJ010000268.1:0-1419 GCF_965644225.1 Phytobacter sp. V91
GACGGACCTCAGGGGAAAAGCGCGTATTTTTAGTCATCCTGTTTACCTCTCTCTCAAAGAGTTTAGTCTCCAGGATTCCCGGGGCGGTTCATTTGACGACACGCTCAGCGTGAGGACCCCTGCTATTTTTACGAATGTAGCGATAACTGCTTCGGTGAACACCGAACAGCCGGCACAATAGCGCTACCGGGTAGTGCGCCCTCAGACTGTCTATTATCGTGAACTGTTCAGGGAGTCCGACATCAAGAGCGCGGTAGCCTTTTTTAGGATTTCATTCTCCATTTCAAGGCGTTGTATTCGTTTTCTCATTTCCCTGAGTTCAGTCTGCTCAGGCGTCAGAGGCAGCCCCGGGGGCGTTTTCCCCTGGCGCTCCAAACGTAACGATTTTACCCAGCGGTTGATAGCGGAGAGGCTGACGTTCATCGCCTTAGCCGCTTCGCCGTGAGTGTAGCTCTGATCCAGGACCAGTTTTGCCGCTTCGACTTTAAATTCAGCAGTAAATGCTTTGCTCATTGGTTCACCTGTAAGATGTTGAGGTGAGCATATCACCTCTACTCAGGTGGCCAAATTCAGTGTGCCACTACAGGATCAATTTCCTCCGTCCGCTCCTCGCTCATTGCGGACGGAGCTGCTGTCGCTGAATCAGGCCGGCCGGTGTGGTAAGCTGGTCTTTTCTGAACTGACAGACAGGCACATGAAAAAATCCACCCCGGTGCCGCATGATGCGGCCTTTAAGGCCTTCCTGACCCATCCCGACACCGCCCGGGACTTCATCGCCCTTCACCTCCCGGCAGAGCTGCGCGCCCTCTGCGACCTCAGCACCCTGAAGCTCGAGTCCGGCAGCTTTGTCGAGGAAAGCCTGCGCGCCTATTACAGCGACGTTCTCTGGAGCCTGAAGACCACCGCCGGCGACGGCTATATCCACGTCCTGATTGAGCACCAGTCCACACCGGACCGGCACATGGCCTTCCGCCTGCTGCGCTATGCCGTGGCCGCCATGCAGCGCCATCTCGATGCCGGGCATAAAAAGCTGCCGCTGGTCATTCCGGTGCTGTTCTATACCGGGAAACGCAGCCCGTACCCGTACTCCACCCGCTGGCTGGATGAGTTTGACGACCCGGCACTGGCCGGACAGCTGTATGCCGGGCCGTTCCCGCTGGTTGACGTCACCGTCATTCCGGACGACGACATCATGACCCACCGCAGCATGGCGGCCCTGACGCTTTTACAGAAACATATCCATCAGCGCGACCTTGCCGGTCTGCTCGACCGGCTGGCCACGGTTCTGCTGACCGGACATCTCACGGGACAGCAGCTGATATCGCTGATAAACTATCTGGTACAGGCCGGCGAGACCGACGACGCCGAAGCCTTTGTACGTCAACTGGCACAGCGGGTGCCGCAGCACGGGGACACACT
>NZ_CBFFRJ010000269.1:0-1376 GCF_965644225.1 Phytobacter sp. V91
GTCGCTAACTCTGCGTTTACCATTACCTATGCCAGTGTTCCGGCAGCAGAATGTACAAAAATAATCGCAGCGGCGGCAGGAAATTTCTATGTGGCAAAAGTGGGTACAAAAACCGTTAAGGCAGCGGGAGGAAGTCTTGATGTCGCAGCGACAACAACAGCCTGCAACAGTGGCGGGAACAACAACTCTTTGGTGCTGACTTCTTTATAAATGAGTAAGGGGCTGACAGCCCCTTTTGAATATTATCCCTTCTGTGAAAACTCAAACGGCCTAACCATCCCGTTGCTGTTAGCATCAAGGAAATCAGCCCACCATTGCAGCATCAGGCGGCGTTGTTCAAGGTGTTTGGCCTTATGGGTGTAGGCGGCGCGAACGTTGTTCTTTTCCATGTGGCTCATCTGAAGCTCTACCACATCTTCAGGCCAGATGCCCGATTCAATTAAGGCACTACACGCGAGCGTACGGAAACCATGACCGCACAGATCGGTTTTGGTGTCATAGCCCATTTTGCGTAGTGCCTTATTGATGGTGTTCTCACTCATCGGTTTCATCGCATCATAACAGCCCGTCAGGATAAAGCCGTCATCACCGTTAACGTCATAGGTGAGGTCTTTTAGTTCTTCCAAAATTGCCAGAGCCTGATTGCACAGGGGAACATAATGTTTCCTACGCATTTTGGCACCACGGCCTGAATGCTTGATCCCTTCAATGGCTTCACGTTGTTCAGGGATAACCCACAAACCGCTTTTGAAATCGATTTCTGACCATCGGGCAAAGCGGAGTTCACTGGAACGGACAAAAATCAGCAGATTAAGTTTTATCGCAAGTAAGGTCAGTCTGCTACGCCCCTGATAGCCTTCAATGCGTTCCAGTAGGGTAGGTATCTCTTCCAGTTCAATAGCAGGGCGGTGTTCCGTCTGTGGCTTCTGAATCGCACCTTCTAAGTCATAGGCTGGATTGAAACGGATCATCTTTTGCTGGACGGCATAACGCATGATGGCGGTAGCGTACTGCTTCACCCGCATAGCAATTTCCAGATAACCCAGCTTCTCTATCTTTTTGATAGGAATCAGCAGATCGCCTGTATCCAGTTCAGCAATATCTTTTTCACCAATGTCAGGGAACAGATAAGTTTCCAGTCGTGTCCAGACAGAACGCTGATAATCTTCCGACCATGTGGTTTTGGTGGCAAACCAACTTTTGGCGACGGTTTTGAAAGCGCGGGTATTGTTACGCTTCTCTTGAATTGTTTTGTTGTCAGCCTGCTTTTTAGCGCTGGGGTCAATTCCAGCCGCTAACAGTTTTTTTGCTTCATCCCGGCGTTGTCTTGCGTCAGAAAGAGAAACAGCAGGGTAAACACCGATAGAGAAAAGTTT
>NZ_CBFFRJ010000270.1:0-1334 GCF_965644225.1 Phytobacter sp. V91
ACGGTAGCAGTGTACCCGCCTGGTGGCGGGTAACTGAAGTGACTTTAAACATACAAGGGTTGGGGTGAGGGGGATCAATAAGAACAATTGCAACATTATGCTCGCTTTATAAAATCGTGCGAAACAGAGCACTGCCTGACGATCCGCCACCTGTCAATATCCTCGTAACCCGCCTCTTTGTCATCGATCGCCCCCCGGCCTGTTTTTTTAAAAGCATCACAATCAATCATCATTAATCCTTAAATGAATGAAATGTTGCTTAATCGAGCATGATCTATCATCATATCGTTCTATCAACGAGGCATGCTCAGATGGGTCGTGTACGGTTTTCTCATATTTGAGCATGGGGAAGATAACCACCGGAGCTCAGTATGTATCACGCCATTATTTATCAGGAGCTGGACACGGCAATGGATGCGCTAGAGAAACTGACCGTGGCCTGGTTTACGGCCAACCCGCACCAGCAACAGGCCGAACTGTTTTATCGTTATATGCAGCAGGCTCAGTCGGGCTGTTTTAAGCCGCATTTCGCCAGGATCCTCGACGACTCAATGGAGTGCCTGACTGGCGTGCTGCCTCAACTCTCCAACCGACTGGCCCCCGCAGTGGCAGACGCTATTTCAGGATCTTCACTTAAGGTCCGCCGCATCCTGAGTATGATTATTTACTGGCTTATCCAGTACCACAGCGGCCATGCCCGCGATCTGCCTGAGCAGGAAGAAATGCTCGATATTTTCTCGAGCATCCTGGAGAGTAATGCGCTGAAGATGTGGTGAAGGATATGACTGGCGCTCAATTATTCAAAGGGATGTGCGTTTCTCAGGGCTGATATGGATAAAGCGTATTTTTACGCTGGCAATAATTTTTCTCTGCTAAAATCGAGTGAATAGCCTTGCCAGATTCATGGAGATTATGGATGGGAGAACAAGAAGGTAGCACAAGGCCGTTAACTCTTGGTGAAACGCGTCTGGCGTATTCAGTGTATGGTAATTTGATTTTCTATGGATCAGTTTCTATTCACTGTGACAGCTATTTGCCGTTTGACTTGCAGAGGTCGCGGGTCGCAATGACGCCAAATGGTGAATTATATTTTCGCTTAGAACTTTATCGAAGTGACTACTCTAATGTGCCCCCGAGCTCCAGCATCTCTTTATCCATGAAATGGCTCATGTATGGCAACATCAGAAAGGAATGTGGGTACGTACAAGAGGCCTGTTCAGCTGGGCGGTTGACTACAAGTACAGGCTGGATAGAGTTCGCTTAAGGAAGGTGCGATTTAATCGGTGGGGTTCAGTGGAGTCCTTATCTGTATTAGCCTTACCTTAGCTGAGCTG
>NZ_CBFFRJ010000271.1:0-1310 GCF_965644225.1 Phytobacter sp. V91
TGAACCGCCCCGGGAATCCTGGAGACTAAACTCTTTGAGAGAGAGGTAAACAGGATGACTAAAAACACACGTTTTTCCCCGGAGGTTCGTCAGCGCGCCGTCCGTATGGTTCTGGAAAATCAGAACGACTATGACTCACAGTGGGCAGCTCTCAGTTCCATCGCCCCCAAAATAGGCTGTACGCCTGAGACCCTGCGTATCTGGCTACGTCAGTATGAACGCGATGCCGGAGGCGGTGATGGTGGCCTCACCACTCCTGAACGCCATCGCCTGAAAGAGCTGGAGCGGGAAGTTCGTGAGCTGCGCCGCAGCAACGATATCCTGCGCCAGGCTTCCGCTTATTTTGCGAAGGCGGAGTTCGACCGCCTCTGGAAAAAATAACACCTCTGGTGGACGCGCTGTGCAACGAACATGGGGTCGGACCGGTATGCCATGAACTGGATATCGCCCCGTCGACATATTACCGGCATCAGCAACATCACACTCATCCGGACAGGCGCAGTCTGCGGGAGCAGCGTGACGACCTTCTGAAAACGGAGATAAAGCGCGTGTACGATGAAAACCACAGAGTATATGGCGTACGCAAAGTGTGGCGTCAGTTACTCCGGGAGCACATCAGCGTGGCCAGATGTACGGTGGCACGGCTGATGAAGGCCATGGGGCTTGCCGGGGTACTCCGGGGCAAAAAGGTCAGGACTACCGTCAGCCGAAAAGACGCTGCCGCAGGTGACCGGGTAAACCGCCAGTTCGTGGCTGAACGGCCAGACCAGCTGTGGGTGGCAGACTTCACGTACGTCAGCACCTGGCACGGCTTTGCTTACGTGGCGTTCATCATCGACGTGTTCGCGGGTCGTATCGTGGGCTGGCGGGTGTCGTCATCGATGGAAACGACGTTCGTACTGGATGCGCTGGAGCAGGCGTTGTGGGCCCGACGGCCGACAGGAACTATCCATCACTCAGATAAAGGCTCGCAGTATGTGTCGCTGGCGTACAGTCAACGGCTTAAAGACGCAGGGCTGCTGGCATCAACGGGCAGCACCGGCGACTCATACGACAACGCAATGGCAGAGAGCATCAACGGCCTTTATAAAGCAGAGGTGATACACCGGAAGAAATGGAAAAACCGAGCCGAAGTGGAGCTGGCAACGCTGGCGTGGGTGGACTGGTACAACAATCGCCGGCTGCTGGAAAGACTGGGGCATATCCCTCCGGCAGAAGCCGAACAGGCATATTATGCTTCCATCGGGAATAAGGATCTGGCAGCCTGAGTTCCCAACTAAAATACTCTCCAGGAAAACCGGGGCGGTTCA
>NZ_CBFFRJ010000272.1:0-1299 GCF_965644225.1 Phytobacter sp. V91
ATTCAAGTGGTTTTCCTCCTGTTGTTGGGTCAACAGCGAAAAGCCTACAACAGCCACCACAACAGGGGAAGACCCATTTATATCCAGTAACGATCACTTTTCAGAAAATGACCCGGACCTGTTGCAATAACGGCAGCTAACCTGACGGACTGCTTTGCCCTGCCTGCGGACGGCTGACTTACGTATATCGGATTGCATCAGTCCCTTGCGCTCCTCTCACCCAGCGCGGCGCCATCATGGCTGCAACAAAATAATCGGTTAAACCGCACAGCAGATCGCGCAGGACGGGCTCCGTCTTCGTATTCGTCTGCTGCTCCCCCAGCACCCTGCTCAGGGCCATGCAGTAACGACACAGTTCGGTGCAATCAGCGTCAAAATGCGGAGATTCGGCGGGAAGTGCGTCAACGGTAAAGCTGTCGATAAGGCCCTCAGGGATCGGGTCAAGCAACTCTGTCTGGAGCCGGGCCAGGCTGGCATAAAGTTGGTTGCTGAGCACCTGATTCCGGGCGGTGTCGCTGCTTTCCGCCAGCTCACGGGCGATGTGTTCGCAGGCGCTGGCCTGTTCGATAAAGTTGGGGACCTGAGTGAAGGGCATACCGGGTTGAGAATGGGTAAAGCTGAGGATTGTCGCCATGGTGGCTGCCTCCAGTATGTGATTTTTAAAACCACCACCGGAGAGGCTAATCTCACGGGTGGTGGCACCAGACGGGGTTAGCCTTACCGGCATACTGGAACCGGCGCGTCTTCTGACGCCCCCGCCCGGCCCACCATAGAGATGTAACCGTGCTCACGACATAAAATCTGTCGCCAGTATGATAAAGCAGGAGGCTAATCCCGGCATCTGATTTTGCAGATGCCGCAACACCTTAGCGCCGCACCTCACCCGATTAAAGGCGTTTTACGTCCAGATACTGACAGGAATGTAACTCTGGAATCTGCCACGCAAAATCGAGTGAATACCTGCAATGTTTTACCACTGACGCACAACATTTATTGCTGCCACAATGCGGCACCTGGTGTGCAGCTCTTATTTTAGAAAACCAGGCTGAGTGCCTGTAATGTGTCCAGGGGTGGAAGTTGGAGTGCCAGAGGCCCTCTAAAAATTGATGTTCGTTTTACAGGGATACTTATATGGCTTTCTCCACTCATTACTAAAAATTCTGGCTTATGCCTTAACCGCATAAACAAAGATGAATTTAAACTTTAAGAAAAACCAGAAGCAGCCTAAGGAAGGTGCGATTTAATCGGTGGGGTTCAGTGGAGTCCTTATCTGTATTAGCCTTACCTTAGCTGAGCTGT
>NZ_CBFFRJ010000273.1:0-1276 GCF_965644225.1 Phytobacter sp. V91
CGACACCCATATCAAAACCGGTAACTCTCAACCTTTCAAGGTCAAGTGTCAGATCAAGTCGCGACTAATACAAATAAAAGGCTTGATGGGAAAAACCCCAAGTTCAGGCAGATTTATCAAGTATTGTGAAAATCAACTTGCCATTTTCATCCTGAGACATTGATGCCTTCAAAGGTGTGCTCTCATTAATATTCTTAAGTGCGGGATTAAGGAAGGTCCTTTTCATTTCTGCCATATTTGTGCGTTGCGACGCTGGCAACATGAACCGTTCTGATAGCCAGTCAGGTGTTGTGATCCAAATCCCTGACTGGCGATACTGGCAGAGGCTTTCATACAGACGTATTACTTTAACGCTCTTCAGCTTGCCGCAATCATAGAGGGAATAGGTGGTGAACTGGCTTGTAAGGCCCATCAGGTAAGGCATCACTTTGTAGTTAAACTCAATTTGCCATTTACCACGTCCACGTTTCAGACCAGCTTCAGCGAGCCAAGGGCGCTTGAGTTCTTCAAACTCACCTTCTTTGGGATAAAAGGTAACGTTGCTCTCAGCAAGGATATTTACACCTTTCTTAACATCGCCCGAGGCTGTATCCACACCAACTTTAAAATACTTCTGATAATCTGCGACTGTAATTGTGAATATTGGGGATTCTTCAGCTGGGTCTTCTTTGTTGAAATAACACTGCATCAGACACAACCACAAAACCCTTTTGGCCTGCAAAGGTAAATGATACGCAGCTTCAGTCAACTCGTTTGATTGACTGATGTTTACTGCCTTTTTTGTGATAGCAGTTGAAGTAGTCATTTTATGTATGGGAAGAATTTAACGTACCCACATCATGGCACGTTAACCCTGATTCGACAAGTTGAAACAACCAGTTATCCACAGCGTACTGCTTTCAATTTTAACTTGGGGTGTTTCCCATATTAACTTGTGGTGTTTCCCATAGCTACTTGGTGCCTTCCCCATAACAACTAGTCCTGTTTCCCATATCTAGTAGGGGTATTCCCCATATGAACTTGCTCTTTTTCCCATATACCCTCCTCTGCAAGTCAGTACTGACAAGGCTTGCAGCGATCCTAAAACGTTTAAAAAAAAGAAAATGTAGTAAAAAGAATAAAAATGCCTTTAAAAATAGCCCTGTGCATATGTGTCTAACCTCAATAATAACTTGGGGTATTTCCCACACTCTCTTCTCCAAGTAAGTATCCTCCGGCAGAGCCGGAGGCTTTAGGGTGAGCGCCTCAAAGGCGCCGACAAACCATGAGCCGCCCA
>NZ_CBFFRJ010000274.1:0-1268 GCF_965644225.1 Phytobacter sp. V91
TCTGAACCAGATTTAATCTGACAGACACCTGTATAAATAACCGGTAACTGTCAGATCAGGTCTGAGCTAGTACATTTTATTGCAACTTGGGGCATTTCCCACAAATGAGTCTATGCGCGGGAGCTACCTCAGATTCATCAATATGCCGAACATCTGTCGTTCAAAAGCTGTCTCGGTGTTTTTGAGCCAGCCTGGCGGATCAGTCTGAAGATTCCCCAGTTGGCGCATACTTTTGTGTTGTAATGATTTCCGGGCACAGTAGTCATCATCCGTGTAGCCCATGGTCTCAATGACAACCGTGTGCAGTGCCCCATCCGCTTTCTGTGCCGTCACGATAAAGTCCGGCAGGACAAAGCCTTTCTCACCATCTGTCTCCACCCCGATATCAAACAGGGGTTTTTCCAGACTCAGTGCCGGTGCTTCGGGTTTCTTCGCCATCCATCCGGCCACGGTGAGCAGGCCATCCAGGGTGGAACGCTCCAGCCCACTGTCGACCGGTAACGGGCACCCTCGCCGGAACAGGGCATGGGCGTAACCTTCGCTGCAGATAACAGTGCCCTCCGGCCCCCGGCGGAATGCCAGAATAACCCAGTAGGGCGCGCGTGCACCTTCCTGCGCCTCGCCATTAATGCTGACACCCCGCTCGGGCAGGAACGCCCGTTCCCCGTCTGACCAGCGAAACACCACTTCGTCGCGGGTGACTTGGTCAGACATAAATATCTGAAAGAACATCCGGGTTTTACGTAAGCGTCACATACTGACCGTATTGACGCTCAGGCAGATGTGAGATCAGCTTTCCATGGCAGCAGATCGCGCAGTCGGTTCACCGGCCAGTCCTGAATATGTTCCAGCACATACCGCAGCCACGCCTCCGGCTCCACTCCATTCAGCCGGCAGGTGCCAATCAGCGAGTACAGCACTGCTGCCCGCTCTCCACCCGCATCCGAACCGGCGAACAGCCAGTTTTTCCGGCCCAGGGCAACGCCACGCAGCGCGTTTTCCGCGATGTTGTTGTCGATCTCCGCCCACCCGTTGCTGCAGTACAGGTTCAGCGCGTCCCACTGCTTCAGCAGGTAGGCGAACGCCTTCGCCGTATCCGAGTGGCGCGACAGCACCTTCATCTGCCTCTGTATCCAGTCATACATCGACTGCATCTGTGGAACCGTCTGCTCTTTTCGTACCGCCAGGCGCTCATCTGCCGGGCTGCCGCGTATCTCCGCCTCGATGGCATACAGTTTTCCGATACGTTTCAGCGCTTCGGTTGTGAT
>NZ_CBFFRJ010000275.1:0-1234 GCF_965644225.1 Phytobacter sp. V91
GGCGTATCTGGAAGGCGGTAACAGCCTCACATCTACCGCACGCCAGTTCGGCTGTCCCGAGCCCTCTCTTCGTGCCTGGGTCAGCGCTTATGGTTTTCATGGCGAGGCTGCACTTCAGCCTTCACGCCGTTCTTACTCCAATGATTTTCGTCTTCAGGTCGTCCAGACCATGCAGCGCGAACATCTCTCGGTGCGAATGACCGCTGCACGGTTTAATATTCCTGATCATAAAACAGTCAGTTGCTGGGTCAGACGCGCAGCAAGCGGACAGTTAACGCCAGACAGTCAGGAGAATAAGCACATGCCCCACAAGCCCCCACATCGCGATAAACCGCCTGAGGAAATGACACCGGAACAACTGGTCGATGAAGTGCTTTACCTGCGTGCCGAAAAGGCTTATCTGGAAAAGCTGGACGCCCTGATGAAAGAAAAAGCGCAAAAGGGAAAGAAAAAGCCTTCATCGTCAGGGCGCTGATCTCCGAACACCGACTGTCCCACTTGCTGGAAGCGGCCAGGCTTGCGCAAAGCACATGGTATGACCGTCAAAAGCGCGATGCCCGTCCGGTTATCCAGGACCCGATATGTGAACTCATCATATCAACGGCAGTCAGTCATAAACGGCGTTATGGCTACCGGCGGGTGACAAATGAGCTGAAGGCACAGGGCCACTGCATAAACCATAAAAAAGTATCCCGTCTGATGGGAGAGCTGGACTGCCAGGCGCTGACACGCAGGAAAAAATACCGGGGCTGGCAGGGGTACGCTGAACTGGAGCCCGTCGACAATCTGTTAAACAGGGACTTCAGCGCTGATACGTCGGGAGTGAAACTGGTAACAGATGTGACGGAGTTCCGTGTGGGCAGCGCGAAGCTGTATCTGTCTGTGGTGATGGATCTTTACAACAGGGAGATAGTGGCGGTAAGTATGGCATCGCGTCCGGCGTATATGCTGGCGGAAAAAATGCTGGATGTCCTGCTGAGTTCAGGCAATGTCAGGCAGGGAGCAGTTCTGCACAGCGACCAGGGCTGGATGTACAGGATGCGTCAATGGCGAAGCCGGCTGGAGAAATATGGGATCCGCCAGAGCATGTCGCGACGGGGTAATTGTCTGGACAATGCGGCAATGGAGAGCTTCTTCGGGGTCCTGAAAACGGAGATGTTCTGCGGAATAAAGTATGAAAGCGTGGCGGAACTGGAAATAGCGACAGGGGAATACATCCGCTACTACAATCACG
>NZ_CBFFRJ010000276.1:0-1231 GCF_965644225.1 Phytobacter sp. V91
TGACTAGTCCTGATATAGGTTGACAGTTTTCTGTCTGTAAAACGCCTGATGAACATCATCGGGCGTTTTGTATTTCAGGGACAAGTGTGGCCGTTCATGGTTATAAATGGCCACGGATTCTTTTACCATTTCACGGGCTTGCGCCAGATCTGCAGGACGTGAGAGTAAAAACTCATTTTTCAGGATCCCGTTTATTCGTTCAGCCAGCGCATTCTGGTAGCAGTCATAACCATCGGTCATTGAACAGGTTATCCCGTTTCTCTCATGGACTGACTGATAAAGCGCTGAACAGTATTGCAGCCCTCTGTCAGAGTGATGCACCAGAGGCCCCGTCGTTTTTCTCCGCCTCAGAGCCTGTCTGAACGCTTTTATCACATTTTCTGTCTGCAGGTTTTCTCCAACATGGTAACCCATGATTTTTCTGGAACAGGCATCTGTGACCAGACTCAGATAGGCCGTGCCGCTGCACAGTGGAAGGTAAGTGATATCGGCGACCCAGACCTGCTCTGGCTCAAGGGCGATAACCTGTTCAGGGCCGGGTTTCAGCAGATTGGGATGCCGGTGAAAGCGATGATGGCTGTTGGTGGTTTTGTGATATGCCCGTTTCAACGGCACCAGAAGCCGGTGTTCATCCAGCAGGTTAAACAAGCGATCCCGTCCAATATTCAGCGTGTTATCGGCCTGAGTGTTCAGCAGATAGTGAAGTTTACGCGTACCGATCCGTAGCTGACGACACCGGATACGGACAACAAAATCAAGCACCTGAGCATAATGCTCCTGCCGTTTATTGTCCCTTGCATTGTACTGATACCACGCCTGTCTGCTGTGCCCCAGAAACTGGCATGCACGCGTAACGGTTATTTTGGGGGGCTGACTTTGCGTGAGGACTTGCCGGGCCGCTTTTTTACGACACTCACCCCGTAGTCATTTTTCAGAACATTGATAACCGATTCAAAAAACTCAGCTTTCTGGTTCGCCAGCTTAAGCTGTTCTTCAAGTTCCCTGATTCTTTGCTCGGGTGTAAGCGGGAGAGTTATCTGAGCCAAAGGCAGTTTCCTCTTCACCAGGTCAGGAAGTCCGGGGCTCCAGTCAAGCCGACCATATTTACGCAGCCAGACAAGAACGGTGGAGCGCCCCTGAATGCCATATCGCTGCTGGGCCTGTTTATAGGTCATCTCGCCTTTTTCGACCTGCTCAACAACGGCTATTTTAAAGGATAGAGGATAATCGC
>NZ_CBFFRJ010000277.1:0-1181 GCF_965644225.1 Phytobacter sp. V91
TCGAACATGCGGCCCGATTTCACTACCCCATAAGCCAGCTGGAGCAGCTTTCTCATTCCCGCACAGACCTGCTCTTTTCCTGATTTTCCTCGCTCTGCCAGCCGGTGCATCAGACTTTTCACCACTTCGTTATATCTTCCGGCTACGATGGCAGGCATGTATAGCGCGCTGCGCAACTCTGCATGACCGAACACCCAGGCGTTATTGTTGCGCCCACGGTAAATGTCTTTGTTGTCACCGTAAGGGCGACTGCACTATCCGGTAACCCCATTGTGCATAGCAGCAGCCCAAAAAAAGGGCGAGACAAACCGTTGCTTCTCAGCAAAGAAGCCCAATTCCCTTTTGCCCACATAGTGTATTTTTCAGTACTCGACGTTCACATTCAGCGTATCGGTATAGGTCCCCGGCAGCACCGTCACGCTGTTACCTCCGCCCTGGATTCGGCCGTACAGGGTGTACGAATCGATACCATTGTTAGTTGAAGCCCGGGTGATGTTGACGTTATTTCCGATTTCCGTACCGAAATTGCTGTCGCTATATACGCTGTAGGCGATACCCTGGGTATTGCTTGCTGTTCGCAGATAACGCGGTGTTGCGCCGGGCGTGCCAACAGTGGTACCCGGCTGCGCCGAGTTGGTATTGCTCATTATCCGCACCGTATAACTGGTGGTGGTGCACTGAATGGTAAAAGTACTCCCTCCTGCGCCCGTCGCCGACAATTGCGTAGTCAACTGGCTGAAAGTGGCTGGACTGGTACCAAAATCGAGGGTACCGAAGTTAATGCCAGATTGTGACGGTGAGCCGTTTATAAGACAGCCGTTTGATAGCGTCAACGTCGCAGCAATTGTTCCCGAACTGGTTACCGCATCGGCGTTATTTATCGACACTGCCGTCATCCCAATAATCAGGGCAAGGCGTAATGGCTTCATGTTGCACCTCCGAAAATGACGCCCGTACTTTATGAAGAAAATAAGATATCCGGTTACAAAGGATGTATTTCAATTGTAGCAATAACAGAAATTTAGTTGATGTATCCGCGTTCAACCAATCTTTGCTGACAGCGAAACATTTAGGTAATCTGTATTTATTTTCCTTTTGTTTCAATGAGTAAGTATCCTCCGGCAGAGCCGGAGGCTTTAGGGTGAGCGCCTCAAAGGCGCCGACAAACCATGAGCCGCCCA
>NZ_CBFFRJ010000278.1:0-1174 GCF_965644225.1 Phytobacter sp. V91
TGCGGGCATCGTGAAAAATCTATGGCAAAGAAAGCCTTATGTTCTCATAACTGACGATTAAATCGCACCTTCCTTAGAGCCAGAGGTTTTACCACTTTCTACACATAGGGGTATGCTTGACCAGACTCTTTTATTTGAAGCTACAAGCGTTGATGAAGTGAACTGGTTGATTAAAAATGGTGTTGATATCAACCACCGAAATTTCGTTGGTAAAACCGCACTGTGGAAATCGGGTTATTATGATTATGAAATTGAAATAATAGATCGATTGTTTGAAGCAGGTATTAATCCAGATCTTTTAAATTTTGAAGGTGAGCATGTTTTATCGGGAATGGGTTATTTTGGATTTCCTGAAATCTTTATGAAACATAAAGATAAAATAAAATCCAAGGACATCCATATCCGGGATATCCATTTACACCATATCGATAAAATGAAACAAGGCATTGAAATTTTGCTGGATAACGATTTTCAAGTTCATTATCCCCGCTATATGAATATTGAGGACATTACTCTCTGGGATGAAGAGCAGGCATGGTATCGAACAGAGCAAGAAAATACTAACATGAAAATATACTATATGAAAAAACGAAATGATTACATCAAATTTTTAGAGTATCTGGACAAACAAAAAAGAGCTATAAGATTAGTCAGTGTCAGAGCGAATAGCAAGGACATTACTCTCTTTGATATTAAGGAAATGATTGAAAGACTTCGATTAATGAAACCAGAATTGTATATTGTTAAGTAGTCTAATTTTTGTTTGATTTTCCCAACGGATAGCATCATACTTATAGCTCATTTGGTTTATAAGAGAACAACCTCATGGCTTATGGAAAAAATCCCTTCTCAAAATCACCACTCCCAACAGGTGATTTTAAAACCTCTCAAAAAAGACTTACCGCAGAGATAAAACAAGTCGAAGGTAAAAAAGTCATTTTTATCTACTATGAAGGGACTAATGATGTTTATGATGGTCCAGAAGCGACTCAATACACTACACTTGAAGATGCACAAGGTTTCTGTAACAATTATAATAAACAGCTAAATATTGAATGAACATTCAAATAAAAAGCCCCTACTATTAGGGGCTTTTTAGTTAGGGAAGGTGCGATTTAATCGTCAGTTATGAGAACATAAGGCTTTCTTTGCCATAGATTTTTCACGATGCCCG
>NZ_CBFFRJ010000279.1:0-1158 GCF_965644225.1 Phytobacter sp. V91
CTAAATAGCTGATCCTAATACCGCTACACTTTTGCCAGACCATGTCCCCCTCCGGGGAACGGACTGGCGGTTTCCATAAAATGGCGAACTTTTTTCAACAGTTGCCACATTGAGCGGCACTGATGATTTCGCGTTATCGTGTCGTGTAACGCCTGCCATAACCGTTCAACATGATTCACCCACGGCGAGTACACCGGTTGATAAATCACTCTGAACTTCGGATTGTCTTTCAGCCAGCGCAGCGTCTCCCGGCTCTTGTGGATGATGTAGTTATCCACTATCAACGTGATCTGTTTTGCCCGTCGGTATGTCGCTCTCAGGTGCTCTAACAGACTGATAAACAGAGACGAGCTTTTACTGCTTCCGCCAACATAGCTGACTTTTCCCGTCCCGCTGTGTAACGCACCCGCCAGATA
Source organism: Phytobacter sp. V91 (assembly GCF_965644225.1). NCBI lineage: Bacteria > Pseudomonadati > Pseudomonadota > Gammaproteobacteria > Enterobacterales > Enterobacteriaceae > Phytobacter > Phytobacter sp. V91. The sequence goes on from NZ_CBFFRJ010000279.1 coordinate 417, forward strand.
ATATTTCTCGTTCTGGCCCGGCGTCACTATGCGTTTCTGCTCTCCACGAACCTGCCAGTCCGCGCCGATTTTCGGATTCAGATGGATATCCACTTCGTCCTCGTAGAACACGGGATGCTCAGCGCTGCGATGTTCCAGCGCCTCACGGATGGCTGCCATTTTTTCTTCTTTATGCGGGTCGCGAATACGCAGCGTAGGGGCTGCACGTCGCCACACCAGACCGGCCGAAGGCAACCAGCGCCGCACCGTGGAAGCATGCAACCTACAGCCGGTTATCTCATTGATTTTTATCGTCAGCAGTTCCGTGCTCCAGCGTGAGCGCTGGTAACCAAAGTCACCCGGAGAACGTTTTACGAGTTGATGTAACAGCACGCAGATCTGTTCAAACGGCCAGCGACGTCCACGGCCGGGCGGCAGAGATTTCAGTCCCTCAATGCCGTAAAGAGTGAGCCAGTTAATCCAGCGACCGATTGACGAACGGGCGCAGCAAAGCGTTCTGGCGACATCACTGACGCGATAGCCCCGGTGCAGCATCAGGATAGCGGTCAACCTGCGGGCGTGATTCTTGTCGTGCGTTTTATGGATAGTTTTCTTCATCAGGCGTCGTTCGTTACGGGGTATGGGTGCTATGCTCGACATCTCTCAGTCCGGTTGGTAATTTGGGATATTTAGCGGTTGATCAGATCGCTCAACCCGGACTGAGTTCCCTTCAGGTGATCTACTATTTGGAACAGCTATTTAG
>NZ_CBFFRJ010000280.1:0-1126 GCF_965644225.1 Phytobacter sp. V91
TGGGCGGCTCATGGTTTGTCGGCGCCTTTGAGGCGCTCACCCTAAAGCCTCCGGCTCTGCCGGAGGATACTTACTTTCCCCGTCTTATTCGGTGTGCCGTAAATCTCTACACAGTTTCCATTATAAATAGGCCTTTGGGGCAACGTAAAGCCTGTTTCTTCCTCTGGAAGCAAGCAATTTCGCAGAGATATTCCTGCATCAGACGGTGTTACAGTACCTGCTTTATAGTCAGGCTTTTGGTGATACCAACCACCCATTACGGCACCGCCGATGATATCTATTTTTGCAAAATAAGGAGTCCCCACTGAAGCGGATTTCAATTTGTTGTTTTTCGGGGTAAATATGGCTTTCGGACTTAATAAATTACAGGCGGAAAGAAAAAACACGCCACTAACAATAAGAGAACGAAAAATTTTCATGTCTATTTTAATGGTCTGAAAACCATTCCTCCGAAAAAACGATTAATGAAAAAAGACAAATCTTTCCCTGGTTTTATTTGATTTGCCACTTGCCCCCATGAAAATAATTTCAATTGAACATGTCCATTTTCATCTTGTATTACAGGTCCGGCCCATGAAATCCAGTGTGTGGGTACTGTTAGTCTTTCATACTGACTGCCCTGCAATAAACTGTCACTGATAAGAGTTACGACATTATACCCTTTATTGACATATTCATTTAAATCACGAATCCCCTGAACGCCAGCCTGAGTGATCCCGACATTGCTGAATACCTTTTCATAACCGGCTCTCTCAAACCATGCAGTTAACGTACGCCACAAAGTGGCACCGGCAACAGGAGAATCAAGTTCATCAAAACTAAACAGAGCATTTTCCGAGTCCCTGAGTCCAGCCAAAGTCATCCAGTCGAGACCTGATATATTATCATACAAATACCCTGCGGGATGACGGCATCCCTCACCTGGAGCTATCTCAAGCTCATTAACTTTGGTTTTTCCATATCTCCATAATTCTCTGACTGCCTGTGCATAGATATCAGGCCGATCTATCTGAAGGCAGTAGAAAAAAACGGCCGGGCCACATACGCTTGGGAAGGTGCGATTTAATCGTCAGTTATGAGAACATAAGGCTTTCTTTGCCATAGATTTTTCACGATGCCCGCACTT
>NZ_CBFFRJ010000281.1:0-1088 GCF_965644225.1 Phytobacter sp. V91
CAGCTCAGCTAAGGTAAGGCTAATACAGATAAGGACTCCACTGAACCCCACCGATTAAATCGCACCTTCCTTAGTGTGGCCTGTTCCTCGTCATCACCAGTTAAAGTCAGAAATGTATGTGATGGGGCTGGTGAAGCGAGGCCAGACTTACGCATTACACACAGTTGTGTTGCCTTAAGTTCACGCAATACATAAGGGGAATGAGTAGTAATGAAAATTTGCGCTGTCGGATCGATGTCACGAGAACCCAGTTTATGAAGGAGCCGGCTGATTCTGTAGGGTTCAAGTCCATACTCGGCCTCATCGACCAGAATTATTCCCGGCCTGCCAACAGCTTTCTGTAATCCGGTTACCAGCAGCCGGGACGACCCAGTACCTAACATTCGTAATGGAGTATTGTCACTATTATGCAGGCTGATTGCGCTATTGGACAGTGAAACGCCATTGACATCGAGGAGCGCTTTCAGCTGACCGAGCGGAACGCCTAACTCATTAGCTATTGTTTGAACGTTGCCCAGAATCTCATCGAGCTGTGGCATTTCTTGTGCAGCAAAACTTTGCCGGGTCTGACGGGAAAGTTCAGCCAGTATTGAACTGACATCAAAGCTCTCTTCTGACAATTTATTAAGTACCGAGCGGTTACCCCAGGCCAAATGGTGATGAGCAACAGTACCGAGGCGAGTAGGGCTCAGGAGCTCTCTGTGTTTCCACTGGAGCCTTTTCTCGAAACCTTCTTCTGTCGCCCGAACTGAAAATAAACACCAGTCTGGTTCCAAATCTTCGTTGACCATGAGTTTTAACGTAATGACGATTTCGTCATTTTCTTCAGGCTCGTCATGAATCTCGCGGGTTGCATTATCAAACCCGCGAAGGAAGCGCCCGTAATGTTCCACACTGAGAATGTCATCGTCGAGCTTACCCAGAGTGACGCTGATAGCGATCGGATTGGTTGAATTCATCAGATTAAAATCGGCATCACTAAATGAATAGGAACGCCTTGCTCCCAGCACCCTGAGGAATCCCCAGAAAAAGTGAAAGGCACGATGAAGTGTGATCTACTGGTTGCGCTAACAAATCAGAAGAGACCT
>NZ_CBFFRJ010000282.1:0-1079 GCF_965644225.1 Phytobacter sp. V91
TCGTCCATAAATTAACCTGCTTTTGATGTTGGATTGAACATATCAAAATCAGGCAATTACACAATTTTATGTACAGGATCGTCTTACCCTTTTTCCTGCCCGGCGGTCAGCCGGTACAGGGCCTCACCGTCCGTTTCTGCCTGCCATCCGCAGGAACTCAGCAGCGTCACCATGCCTTCACTCCTGCCGGTGATGCGCGCCAGCAGCGGACTGACCTGCCGGCCGTCGTCATCAAAGGCCGCATCCAGATTCGTGCGCGACAGATACACTCCGTTCACCGCGTCACTCAGGGGCAGGGCATAACGGCCGGCCCACTCCCTGTCGCTGAGCAGCCGGTACTGCCACTGCATCTCCTTCGCCGTTTCCAGCGCATACGTCAGGCGAAACAGGTCATTCTGCTCCGTGAGGTCTCCGGTGCAGGAGCGCCACAGGTAATCCAGCTTCCCGGGCAGCTTTGCCCTGACGCCATGCAGCCGTCCCTGCTTCAGCAGCCATTCGATATCGCAGGTGACGTCACGGGGAAAGCGCCGCTGCTTCAGGGCGGTGGCCAGCCAGCGGGTAAGAAACAGGTTTTCCTGTGCCGGGGAGGTCAGGGTGCCGTCCAGCCGGGCCATACCGAGTGCGACGAGGGCGCACCACGCCAGATGCCCGGCCTTGTCAGTCTGTGTCACTGCCAAAAAATATCCTGTGTGTCACCTCAGTAAGAGGTTGTCATAAAAATTGTAGCGGTTCAGCCCGACCCCGGCACAGCAGAGTGGTCTGATTCTGACCGGGCGGCAACGGCACAAACCGGGCGCGCCAGCGGGCATACTGCGCATCTGAGCGCGGTGAGGGGTGCGCAGGTATGCCAGCGGTGTTAATTCCGGCATCAGACTTCCTGGCAGGAAAAATCATCATCCGGCCATTTTATCATATACTGATGATTTCAATCATAATTATATCAAAAAAACATTATGACAGCATCAGCTGACCACCCTCCGGCCCCGGTGAGTGCGGGAGTGAAGAACAGTAGCGCCCTTACAGGGCGAGCGTCACCGCTTCGCGGTTCCGATGGTATTCATGATCGGCAGACCGTTTTA
>NZ_CBFFRJ010000283.1:0-1055 GCF_965644225.1 Phytobacter sp. V91
AGCTCAGCTAAGGTAAGGCTAATACAGATAAGGACTCCACTGAACCCCACCGATTAAATCGCACCTTCCTTAACTCACCAGGCTTGATAAAAAAGATATTCAGCAAGCGATTGAATAATCGCACCTCTTTTTGTCACTGAACGTAAAAATAGCGCTCAGGGATCTCATCTGCGCACATAAGACACTCCTCAACCCGGCGATATTATGTATGCTGAAAACAGGGTTAACGATTTGCGCTTAAGACAAAGGATGAATAATTGCTATGAAAACAGCCGTTGTATTTCGTCATGTGCCTTTTGAGGATCTGGATTCTCTGAGCGAAACCTTGCTGGCGAAAGGGTATCGGTGGCGGTGTATCGACACCCCCGTGCAGTCCCTCGGTGCATTCGATGCCCTGAAGGACGACCTGCTGATCGTCCTGGGTGGCCCGATTGGTGTATATGAACAGCACCTCTACCCGTTTCTGGAGACAGAGCTGCGCATTATCCGCGAGCGGCTGGACGCCGGAAAACCGGTATTAGGTATCTGCCTTGGCGCCCAGTTGATGGCGGCCGCGCTGGGAGCAAAAGTGGCGTCAATGGGCGTCACCGAGATTGGCTATTCGCCGGTTACGGTGAGCGAAAGTGCGCCCGCGTACTTTGCTCCCCTCAACAATCTTACAGTGCTGCACTGGCACGGCGACCGTTTTGAGATCCCGGAAAATGCCATTCACCTTGCCAGCAGTACAGTCTGCGATAACCAGGCATTCAGCGTCGGCAACTATGCCTTAGGTTTCCAGTTCCACCTGGAAGTCACTGCCGCGAGCCTTGAGAGCTGGCTGGTGGGGCATGCCTGTGAACTCAGCCATGCGGGGATTGATCCTCGTACCCTGCGTGAAGATGCCATTCAGCATTCTGCCAGTCTCTCCAGTGCCGCGCGCCAGGTGGTAGGCCACTGGCTGGATGAATTACCCGTTCAGGTATCTGAGCAGGAGCCATGATTTAATTAAGTCCGGTAAACCCCCGGCTTTGCCGGGGGACTCCGAAAGGTTTGACCTTTAAGTCAGTCGCGCGAAT
>NZ_CBFFRJ010000284.1:0-1041 GCF_965644225.1 Phytobacter sp. V91
TTAACCCTCTGGGTTTTCAAGCCCGCGGGAGAGCTTATGGCGTGGCATCAGTTTTCCTGTAAACCCGAACAGCTGCCCGGGCGGCATATGCCAGCCCGTATCTTACAAGGCCGGGAGACATGAACATGGCGCAACACTCTACCGTTGGCGTTGATATCGCCAAACACACTTTCGATGTGTTTATCAGCCCTGAAAACCGCTTCCTTCATCTGGAAAATACCCCTGAAGGACATCAGCAACTTATCGACAACCTCGCATCACTCAACGTCAGGCTCGTTGTGATGGAGGCCACCAGTCGTTACCACAACCTTCTCGCCGCCACACTTGAACTTGCCGGTATCCCCGTGGCAGTGGTGAATCCCCGACAGGTCAAAAACTTCGCCAGGGCTCTGGGAACCCTCTTCAAAACTGACCCAAACGATGCCCGTGTCATCTGTGAATTTGGTCGTCGTATGGAGCCCGAAGTGCGACCCACGCAGGATGAACAGACGCAACGCCTGTCGATGATGGTGTCCCGCCGTCGCCAGCTTGTGGACAACCGGGCCATGGAGCAGAACCGCTACGGCACCTGCGATGACATCTTTATCCAGGCGGGAATTAAACGACATATCGACTGGCTGAGCAGCGAGATAAAGGATGCGGACGACGACATTGACCGGCAGATAAAGGTCATGCCGCTGTGGCGGGAAAAAGTGAAGCTGCTGGAAGAGGTCAAGGGCATAGGAAAGACCACGCTGGCGGTGCTGCTGTCAATGCTGCCGGAGCTGGGAAAACTGAGCAGAAGAAAGATAAGTGCGCTGGTTGGTGTGTGCCCGTATGCGAGAGACAGCGGGAAAATGAAAGGGAAACGCTGTATCTGGGGTGGGCGAAGCGCGGTGCGTGCGGCGATGTATATGGCGACGATGACAGCGGTGCGCCACAACCCGACCATCAGGGCGTTCTTCGAGAGGTTAAGAGCCAACGGAAAACCGTACAAAGTGGCGATAACAGCCTGCGTCAGGAAGCTGGTGACCATCCTGAACGCCATGGTGCGTGACAATA
>NZ_CBFFRJ010000285.1:0-1032 GCF_965644225.1 Phytobacter sp. V91
ACAGTACGGCCGCCTTCACGGATTGCGAAACGCAGACCGTCGTCCATCGCGATTGGGTGGATCAGGGTAACAACCATTTTGATGTTGTCGCCCGGCATTACCATCTCTACGCCTTCCGGCAGTTCGATGGTGCCAGTCACGTCAGTTGTACGGAAGTAGAACTGCGGACGGTAGCCTTTGAAGAACGGAGTATGACGGCCGCCTTCGTCTTTGGACAGGATGTACACTTCAGATTCGAACTGGGTGTGCGGCTTGATGGTGCCCGGCTTAGCCAGTACCTGACCACGTTCGATTTCTTCACGTTTGATACCACGCAGCAGAACACCAACGTTCTCACCAGCACGGCCTTCGTCCAGCAGTTTGCGGAACATTTCAACGCCGGTACAAGTAGATTTCGCAGTATCTTTGATACCAACGATTTCAACTTCTTCACCTACTTTAACGATACCGCGCTCTACACGACCGGTAACAACGGTACCACGGCCGGAGATGGAGAATACGTCTTCGATAGGCAGCAGGAACGGCTTGTCAATCGCACGCTCTGGTTCCGGGATGTAAGAATCCAGGTAGCCTGCCAGTTCGATGATTTTCGCTTCCCACTCTGCTTCGCCTTCCAGCGCTTTCAGAGCAGAACCACGAACGATCGGAGTGTCGTCGCCCGGGAAATCGTACTGAGACAGAAGTTCACGAACTTCCATTTCTACCAGTTCCAGCAGCTCTTCGTCATCAACCATGTCGCATTTGTTCAGGAACACGATGATGTAAGGAACGCCTACCTGACGACCCAGCAGGATGTGCTCACGAGTCTGCGGCATCGGGCCGTCAGTCGCAGCAACAACCAGGATCGCGCCATCCATCTGCGCAGCACCGGTGATCATGTTTTTAACATAGTCGGCGTGGCCCGGGCAGTCTACGTGTGCGTAGTGACGGATCTCGGTATCGTATTCAACGTGAGAAGTGTTGATGGTGATACCACGTGCTTTTTCTTCCGGCGCGTTATCGATCTGGTCGAATGCACGAGCCTGGCCACCG
>NZ_CBFFRJ010000286.1:0-1024 GCF_965644225.1 Phytobacter sp. V91
AACAGATTAACAACGGCTCAAAAAGTATTAACGAGAAAAGAAAAAACACACCGTAAAATTGTCTTAGGTGGTGAGGTTGCAAAGTACCTGGGGCTGGATATTGAACAGGATATTTTGGTTGGATTTCTTATGACTTTCGCCACGGCAACGAAAACAGATTTAGATCGCTACATAAGTAACGGGGCCAGAGCCAGACAAAATGAAAATCTTCAAAAAGAACAGAAAAATAAAAATTCAGTTAAAAAGTGTGAGCCGGGAAGAAATTATCACCCACTGCATGCTACCGAAGATCTCTCAGAAATCGAGTTGTCAGAAAAATGTGATCATGTTGAAAGTAAAACGACTGTGAAGGTTGATAATTTTAACTTGATGTTGGAGCGAAGACTTGGGAAGAAAAAGGAATGATATTAATAATCTGCACATAAGTAATAACACCAGTGATAATGAGGTAATTTCGTCAGCAATAGAAAGTGTATCATTCTTTCTGTTTACCATACTCGCCGATTGTTTTCCAGAAATGGCGACGGCAGAGTGTGAACGTATTTTTTATGAAGAGTTGAAAAAAGATATTATTGCTTTTGTTGTGGGTTACAGACAGGCTCTCAACAGAAGAAATGGATTGAGCATAGATCAAACAATTGTTATCCGGGCTTATACAGAACAACGCTTTTTTGAAAAGTTATCGAAAGCACTGGAAAAATGCAAGGCAGATAAGGTGGTTAACGGAATTAAGAAAAAAATAGAAAAGACAGATCATAAATAGTAGATCTGTCTTTAATCAGGTTTACTAAGTGTTATCTTTGGTTATGCCAGAAACACCATTGCTTTTTACTGATGCAATACCTGTTTCACGTGATTGAATACTGGCATACATCTGACTTGTGCCAATAACCTGATGGTTAGCAGCTTTGAGATTAAAAAAGCATTTGCCATTTGCGGACACTTTCTTCTCATAGCGTTCATCGAGAGGGCTGTTAGCCTGAACTGATGCAATGCCGTTTTCTGCTGCACCTTTCGTTGTGTA
>NZ_CBFFRJ010000287.1:0-988 GCF_965644225.1 Phytobacter sp. V91
GCGTATCGTTGCCTGTGCCGCCATGGAGACTGTCATTGCCGCTGCCGCCATACAGTGTGTCATTGCCTTCTCCGCCATCCAGCAGGTCATTTCCTTTGTCGCCATCAAGGGTATCATTGCCCTCATCGCCGTACAGAACATCCTTACCTGCCGCACCATACAGCGTGTCGTTGCCCCCGCCCGCGTGGATTTCGCTCCCTTCAGCGTAGGCCCACAGTTTCTGGGCGTCATCCGTTCCCTGCAGGAGCCAGTTCCTGACGGTTTCAACATCCCATACCGTCCCATCAGCAAACGCTATCTGCTCTACCTGATTTTTGTTGGCATAGAAAAAATCTTTGAGGGTGACGCTGTCGTCCGTTCCGTCCACCGACAGGACCAGGCTTTTCCAGAACCCGTTCGTCCGGGTCAGCCGGATATCTTCCGGACGGATGCCCTCGCCAAACCGCAGCACATCCACATCGCCACTGTTGGTGCTGTTCTCGTAGAAGGTGTCCTGACCGCCACCGGCATTAAACAGGTAGGTGTCGCTGCCGGTGCCGCCTTCAGGCGTATCGTTGCCTGTGCCGCCATGGAGACTGTCATTGCCGCTGCCGCCATACAGTGTGTCATTGCCTTCTCCGCCATCCAGCAGGTCATTTCCTTTGTCGCCATCAAGGGTATCATCGCCCTCATCGCCGTACAGAACATCCTTACCTGCCGCACCATACAGCGTGTCGTTGCCCCCGCCCGCGTGGATTTCGCTCCCTTCAGCGTAGGCCCACAGTTTCTGGGCGTCATCCGTTCCCTGCAGGAGCCAGTTCCTGACGGTTTCAACATCCCATACCGTGCCATCAGCAAACGCTATCTGCTCTACCTGATTTTTGTTGGCATAGAAAAAATCTTTGAGGGTGACGCTGTCGTCCGTTCCGTCCACCGACAGGACCAGGCTTTTCCAGAACCCGTTCGTCCGGGTCAGCCGGATATCTTCCGGACGGATGCCCTCGCCAAA
>NZ_CBFFRJ010000288.1:0-969 GCF_965644225.1 Phytobacter sp. V91
AGATTCGCGCGACTGACTTAAAGGTCAAACCTTTCGGAGTCCCCCGGCAAAGCCGGGGGTTTACCGGACTTAATTAGTCTATTTTTGAAGGCTCTGTCGCATTAACGGCGGCAGGTTCCCGGAAAACGGGTCTGTTAATTTTTTATGCAACCAGAAGGTAAAACTGCTCTGCCGGGGACAATCCGCCCCCGTGCGGATGTTGAAGCTGTCCTTTGCGTAACATGTGTATGATTTCGATCCCCGCCAGAATAGCCTGCCCCCGTCGAAAAGATTTGAATCCCGTCATCAGCTTTATCCGCCGTTTGATATTCCGGTGATCCTGCTCAACCAGATTGTTCAGGTACTTATTCTGCCTGACCTTAATGCACTCATCGTCCTCCCTGCCAGCATTCAGCCCCGCAAGGGCAGCGGTGTTTGCACCGCTTTTATCAATGGTCACCACTTCAGGTTCACTGTGCTGACGAATGGCCTTACGTAAGAAGCGCAGCGCTGCCGCGGCATCCCGCTTCGCGGTCAGCAGAAAGTCGATTGTCTGACCTCCGGTATCGACGGCCCGGTACAGATATTTCCACTTCCCCCTGACTTTTATGTAAGTTTCATCCATCCGCCACCGGCGTCCTGCAGGGCGTTTATGCCGGCGAAACGCCTTATCCAGCAGTGGCACCAGACGGATAACCCAGCGGTGAAGCGTGGAATGATCAACGACAATCCCCCGCTCAGCCATTATCTCTTCCAGATTTCGCAGACTGAGTGAGTAAGCCAGGTACCAGCGTACACACTGAGCAATAATATCGACGGGATAATGCAGGCGTTTGAAGGCATTTCGGATCAAAGACATAGGCAGGGAACATCACAAAAAAACTGTATGTTACCTGATGACTTCTTAATGCGACAGAACAGTAGCGCCCTTACAGGGCGAGCGTCACCGCTTCGCGGTTCCGATGGTATTCATGATCGGCAGACCGTTTT
>NZ_CBFFRJ010000289.1:0-864 GCF_965644225.1 Phytobacter sp. V91
GGGCGGCTCATGGTTTGTCGGCGCCTTTGAGGCGCTCACCCTAAAGCCTCCGGCTCTGCCGGAGGATACTTACTTGCTCCCGAAGCCGTTCAGCAACCACCTGAGCGGCATCTTTGCTGGTATCAGGCAGGATGACCAGAAACTCTTCCCCACCGTAGCGACTGACGTTGTCGTCGCTGCGAATCAGCGAGGCGACCAGCGCCCTGGCAACGGTTTTCAGGCACTCATCACCGGCTAAATGCCCCTGGCTGTCGTTGTAAAGTTTGAAGAAATCGATGTCCACCAGGCAAATAGAGAGCGGACTTTTTCCTTCCGTTGAACGCGAGACCTCGTTGAGCAGGCATTCGTCCATATAGCGGCGGTTGAACAATCCCGTCAGATGATCGGGCTGAGCATGGCGTTGCAGCACCTGGTTTGCCCCCGCCAGCTTTTGTTCCGCCTGACGACGGGCGGTGATATCCACCCAGGTGACCGACAGCCCCACCACGTTACTACTGGCATCCGTTACCGCCACCGACTGAGTGTCATAGCAGCGGTCGTGCCAGATAATTTCTCGCCCCGGAATAGCCTCGCCCATATCCGCCAGCGCAAAATCCTCTTCAAACAGATGCCAGAACTCCGGCATCAGCTCGGAAAGATGCTGTTGCGTCAGTTCATGCTGGTCGTGGCTCAGCAGCTGCGTCATGGCTTTATTGGACATCACAAGATGCCCGTGCCTGTCGATCATGCACAGCGCTACCGGCGTGGTGTCGTAGATGGTTTCAAGCTGTAAGACCCGCTCGCCCAGATTAGGGAAGGTGCGATTTAATCGTCAGTTATGAGAACATAAGGCTTTCTTTGCCATAGATTTTTCACGATGCCCGC
>NZ_CBFFRJ010000290.1:0-780 GCF_965644225.1 Phytobacter sp. V91
ACAGCTCAGCTAAGGTAAGGCTAATACAGATAAGGACTCCACTGAACCCCACCGATTAAATCGCACCTTCCCTAAGGCGTATGCGAAACAGCTGAATGAAATATTTACAGGTCTCGAGCTCTCTTTATATGCGCAGTTAAGGGCAGGTAGCGACACTCTGACAAAAAATCTGCTGAACATGAGCATCGTCGGTCAGGAAAATAATACGCTGCTCACCGACTTCAGCGTGTCCTGCTATTACTTTACCAGCTTGTTTATTTCTGACAGCACACAGGCTGCCGTTGAGTTTCAGGATTTCACCCAGGTTCTTAACGGACTTAGCGCGTGGGACGGAAAAATACTCTCCCAGTTTCTGACAAGTATAGAAGAAGCCACAGCAGGGGATGAGGCACTGCTGTACACCATTATGAATACGCTGCACAGCGAAGCTGAAATATTCACCGGTACCGGTGCTGATGATATTTTCCGTGGTTATAACGGTGATGACAAACTTTATGGCAATGCGGGTAACGATACCCTGTACGGCGGTGAAGGCAACGATGTCCTTGAAGGCGGTAACGGCAATGATGTGATCGTGGGTGGCACCGGAAACGACACCCTGCAAGGTGGTTACGGCAGCGACACCTATCTGTTTAATGCCGGTGACGGTCAGGACACTTTCTACGAGAACAGCACCAACAGTGGCGATGTGGATGTGCTGCGCTTTGGCGAGGGCATCCGTCCGGAAGATATCCGGCTGACCCGGACGAACGGGTTCTGGAAAAGCCTGGTCCTGTCGGT
>NZ_CBFFRJ010000291.1:0-774 GCF_965644225.1 Phytobacter sp. V91
TTTCAGGCCGTCAATACAGGCGATAAGAATATTGTTCAGTCCCCGGTTTTTAAGTTCAGTGAGCACATTGAGCCAGAACTTTGCACCTTCATTTTCCGCCAGCCACATACCCAGAAGTTCTTTCTGGCCTTCGATATTGATACCCAGCGCCAGGAACACGGATTTGTTGATGACACGACTGTCCTGCCGGACTTTTATGACAATACAGTCAAGATAAACAATCGGATAGATTGCATCCAGTGGACGGTTTTGCCATTCGACAACCTGCTCGATGACAGCATCTGTGACCTTCGACACCAGTGCGGGTGAGACATCTGCGTCATACAGCTCTTTAAAGGCAGCGGCTATCTCACGGGTAGTCATCCCTTTGGCGTACAGAGACAGGATTTGGTTATCCATCCCGGAGATCCGGGTCTGGTTTTTCTTCACCAGTTGCGGTTCAAAAGAGCCATCACGATCGCGAGGAGTGCGTAATTCCAGAGGGCCATCGCCGGTGGTAACAGTCTTTGTGGAATAGCCGTTGCGGGAGTTGGCACCCGGTTTAGGCTGGTTTTTATCGTAGCCAAGATGGTGGGACATTTCGGCGTTGAGAGCCGCCTCAACGCTGATTTTCTTCAGCAGGCGATCGAACTGACTGAGATCGTCAGGGGTTTTGAGATTTTTGGCCAGTTCATTAGCCAGAGCCTGCAACTGTTTTTCGTCCATAAATTAACCTGCTTTTGATGTTGGATTGAACATATCAAAATCAGGCAATTACACAATTTTATGTACAGG
>NZ_CBFFRJ010000292.1:0-773 GCF_965644225.1 Phytobacter sp. V91
CGACACCCATATCAAAACCGGTAACTCTCAACCTTTCAAGGTCAAGTGTCAGATCAAGTCGCGACTAATACAGATGAACATCCCGAACAGTCATCAATGGATGAACTTTCGCGTTCCATCCGCAAACAGCTTCAGGCACCTCGCCTGCGACACTAACAACACCCCGCCTGTCGGGGTGTTGTACTATTTGGCGAGTCCCAGCCGGGGAATTTCAATCGCCGGGCATCTGTCCATCACCACTTTCATTCCCGCTTCGCTGGCCAGTACCGCGGCCTGTTCGTTAATCACGCCCAGTTGCATCCATAATGTTTTCGCTCCAATCGCAATGGCATCCTGCGCCACGCTCCATGCGGCTTCAGAATTACGAAACACATCCACCATATCAACTTTTTCGGGCACATCCGCGAGAGTCGCGTAACCCTGCTGCCCCAGTAATGTACTGCCAGCCATCTTCGGCGAAACAGGTATCACGTGATAACCCTGATCAAGAAGGTATTTCATTACGCGGTAACTGGGTCTGTCAGGTTTATCACTCGCCCCTACTAAGGCAATGGTTTTGGTCGAGGTAAGGATGTCAGCGATATCAGTCTCTTTCATGTTTCCTCCAGCGGTTTTTGCAAGTGTACGTCAAACCCGGCATTGCAACCATTTATCCCATACATAAGTATGAGAGCGGCGCGGTTAATTATGTCTATAAGTTAAGGAAGGTGCGATTTAATCGGTGGGGTTCAGTGGAGTCCTTATCTGTATTAGCCTTACCTTAGCTGAGCTGT
>NZ_CBFFRJ010000293.1:0-767 GCF_965644225.1 Phytobacter sp. V91
GATTCGCGCGACTGACTTAAAGGTCAAACCTTTCGGAGTCCCCCGGCAAAGCCGGGGGTTTACCGGACTTAATTACTGCATTCCAGCAAAACAGATACACTCAGTGAAGTTAAATGTTATTCATGTTCTATAACAGACGTAACATTGATGTGCATAACAAGATATAACCCGTAGCAGATGCATCACGGTTAATCATAACCGCCGGGGACAATCCCAGGGCATTTTGATGCATCTGAGCAGTTTGAAAAAACAAGTCAAATACAGGTGTATGCATGGAAACGTGTTTCAAAGATCTGTCAGCCAGCCAGGATGCAATACGTGAGGTATTGCAAACTATGGGGTTAATCAACGATGCGGAAACCCTGCACGTTAAACCGCTTACCGGCGGCGTATCCTCAAACATTTTAAAAGTCAGTGCCGGTGATAAACATTTTTGCCTGAAGCAGGCTCTGCCAAAACTTAAAGTGGCAAAAGAGTGGCTGGCGCCACTTGAACGGGTATTTGCAGAAATCGACTGGATGAAAACCGTCGCCCATATCGCCCCCAACGCAGTACCACATATTAAAGGCGTGGACAGAAGCGCACTGTGTTTTGTGATGGATTATCTGCCCACAGAAAAATTTTCTAACTGGAAATCGCAGCTGTTAAACGGAAATATTGACGTCGCATTTGCCGGGATGATGGGGGAAGTGTTAGGGAAGGTGCGATTTAATCGTCAGTTATGAGAACATAAGGCTTTCTTTGCCATAGATTTTTCACGATGCCCG
>NZ_CBFFRJ010000294.1:0-758 GCF_965644225.1 Phytobacter sp. V91
GATTCGCGCGACTGACTTAAAGGTCAAACCTTTCGGAGTCCCCCGGCAAAGCCGGGGGTTTACCGGACTTAATTAACCCGGCTGTACATATTGAAGACCGGCATACTCAGACATACGGCGCCATAGGATGATTCTTCGTTATCTATGGCCCAACCTCGCAGACGCGTTTTTTGCAACTCTTCGTGAAATAACTTCTTGTCGGTAAAAGTATTTCTGGTGTGCTGAGTGAGCGTTAACGCCGCTAAAAAATAATCCATCTCTTCCCGGGGTTTCCACGCCAGCAGAGCTTTACCCAGTGCCGTGATATGCAATTCTAACTTCTTGCCAATCCAGCTTTTTTTGGTCGGCACTGAACCAGGGCTTTCGACTTTATCGAGATAAATGGCATAACAATCTTCAATCGCCCCTAAGTGGCACACCAGACCACTTTTTTGCGATAACTCCTGCATGGGGCGCTTGGTCACCTCAAAAATATTTTTCCGGTGCAGCGCCTGGCAACCTAACTCATAATTTTTAATGCCAAGAGCGTATTGATTACGTTCACTTTTAATTAAAAATCCGCAATCGACCATGACGCCTAATAAATTCAGTAGGCTACTTTTGGGGTACTGAAATTCCCGTAATAGCTCCATAAAGGTCGCTGCGCCGACATAAGCGATGTAGGTGAGGATTTTTTCAGCCCGTATTAAGGAAGGTGCGATTTAATCGTCAGTTATGAGAACATAAGGCTTTCTTTGCCATAGATTTTTCACGATGCC
>NZ_CBFFRJ010000295.1:0-728 GCF_965644225.1 Phytobacter sp. V91
TTGTCAAACAGCGTAATGGAGTTATCCGGGATGGTGGTGAGCATTGAGTGGGCCAGCAGGGTTTCGCTCCGCCGGTAAGGTGCGGTCGCGGCATCCAGCAGAATGTGACTGCTCAGGTTCATTAACGCCACCAGACGCATAACCGGGTATGCGCTCTGTCGCTCAGTGGATGTGTTGGCAGAGCCATAATGTTCACGCAACTCTGGTTCATCAGGTGTCCTGAACTGCGCGCCATCAATGGCAAAAAGTTGCAGGCCGTGCCAGTCATCTTTCTGGTAACGTTCCGCGCCCCATGTTTTTGCTGTCTGGCGGAAGAGCCATTCCACCGGGGCGGCCCCCACGCGCTGACGAGCCTGAGTAACAGCGCTGCGGGCCAGCAGGTTCATCCCCGCTTCGCCATCAGCGCTCAGATTCAGACGACGTACCACATCAGTAATCGGCTCATTGCGGAAAAAGGCCATAGCCACCACCATCCAGATAACCATGTCGCCGGGTAAACGACGGCGGCGAACGGTCGCATGTGCAGAAAGCGTCAGGCAGTGCTGTATCCACTCAACGGGAAGATGCTCTGCAAAAAGCTGTGCAGAGGGTGGAGGCATAAGAGGATGGTCGCTGAAATCGAGCAGGTCATTGAGTAGTGGCATAAAGAAAACGGCTCCCTGTTGTGGAAGCCGTTATAGTGCCGCAGATTAAGGATCGGTCAACCGATCCTTAACTGATCGGCATTA
>NZ_CBFFRJ010000296.1:0-695 GCF_965644225.1 Phytobacter sp. V91
TCATCTGCCGGGCTGCCGCGTATCTCCGCCTCGATGGCATACAGTTTTCCGATACGTTTCAGCGCTTCGGTTGTGATGTCGGTCGGTGTCCGGGCATGCACATCGTGGATTTTTCTCCGCGCATGGGCCATGCAGGCCGCTTCCGTGATGCGGCCGTCTTCGTACAGCGCGTTGTAGCCTCCGTACGCGTCCGCCTGCAGGATACCGCTGTACCCCGCAAGGTGTTGCTGTGGGTGTACTCCTTTCCGGTCCGGCGAGTACGCGAACCACATCGCCGGCGGGAGCTGCGACCCCGCGTTACGGTCATCCCGCACGTAGACCCACAGCCGGGCCGTACGGGTTTTACCGCTGCCCGGCTCCTGAACCGGCACAGGGATATCGTCGGTATGCACCTTGCCCGGCATGAGTACGTACTGGCGCAGCAGGTCGTAAAGCGGCTCCAGAAGTTCGCTCACCGCACCGGACCAGCGCCCCAGTGTGGCACGACTCAGCTCAACTCCCTGACGGTGGTATATTTCTGACTGACGATAGTGAGGTGTATGTTCGGCGAACTTCGCCGTGACGATGCGCGCCAGCAGACCGGGACCTGCATAGCTGCGCTCGATGGGTTTTGAAGGCATGGGTGCCTGAACGATGTGGTCGCAGCTGCAGCAGGCCAGTTTTGGCCGCTGCGTTTCGATAACCTTAAAGGCGCT
>NZ_CBFFRJ010000297.1:0-694 GCF_965644225.1 Phytobacter sp. V91
TTTATTATCGAGTTCGGTGACCGCCTGGACGGTCACTTCTGAGAAAAGGCATTTACACAGAATCGTGTACAGGGTCTCGTCAAACGTTTCATGGTGCTTTTACCTCTTGCAAAACAGCCTTGTTCAGACGGTCAAACTCACCGTTGGCGCGCCAGACGTAAACCCCGGTGAGGATAAACGAAATGACGATAACGCCGACCCCAATCGGAATGCCGCGCGTAATGCTGCTGCCGGCAGACACCGGCGTGCCCAGCCAGCCAGGTGCGAAGGCGATAAGCAGAATAAAGCTGACGTAAATCACCAGAACCACCAGCGACAATATGGCGGCAAACCGTTGCCTTTTTTCGACTAACTCCCTGAAATGCGCGTTGTTTTCTATCCGTTGATAAATGGTGTCATTCATCACAGAGTCTCCACAGAGGTATCCCCTTCGTCCTTCGCGCTGCAGGTACGTTGGCTGCGCTTACCCACCCCAGTCACATAGCTCACTATGCTCCTGGGGATGTGTTCGTTTGCCGCCTTCCTGCAACACGAAATCCTTTGGGGAGGGGTTTTTTATATTATTCCCTCTCCCGGACAGGAGAGGGGTAGGGTGTGGGAGTGATGTGCCTGCCTGATGCCCTCACCCCGGCTCTTATGTCTTGACCTTCCCCGCTCAGGCGGGGAAGATCCCCGACTGATCATCGGGGGGGTT
>NZ_CBFFRJ010000298.1:0-691 GCF_965644225.1 Phytobacter sp. V91
CTGACCGACGCTCAAATCGCAGCGCTGGAGAAGAAGGCCCTCGATGACGAGGCCAGCGGTGAAATCGAGACGGCACACCCGGGGTATCTGGGCTCACAGGACACTTTCTACGTGGGCAATCTGAAAGGCGTGGGCCGTATCTACCAGCAGACGTTCGTGGATACATACTCGAAAGTGGCGCACTGCAAGCTGTATACGAGTAAAACGCCGATCACTGCCGCTGACCTGCTCAATGATCGCGTCCTGCCGTTCTACGCGTCTCAGGGACTGCCGATGCTGAGAATACTGACCGACAGGGGGACGGAGTACTGTGGTAAAGTGGAGCAGCATGATTTTCAGCTTTATCTGGCCATCAACGATATCGACCATACGAAAACGAAGGCGATGTCTCCGCAGACCAACGGTATCTGCGAGCGGTTCCATAAAACCATTTTGCAGGAATTTTATCAGGTTACGTTCCGCAAGAAGCTTTATGCAGACGTGGAAAGCCTGCAAAGGGATCTGGACAACTGGTTGTGGCATTACAATAATGAGCGAACTCATCAGGGAAAAATGTGCTGCGGGCGTACGCCAGTGGCGACTTTACTTGATGGAAAACGGGTCTGGGCAGAAAAAAATCTGAACCAGATTTAATCTGACAGACACCTGTATAAATAACCGGTAACTGTCAGATCAGGTCTGAGCTAGTACA
>NZ_CBFFRJ010000299.1:0-656 GCF_965644225.1 Phytobacter sp. V91
CCGTTTCCTTACGCCGGGCATACACCTTTTTGCCCCATTTCGTCAGCCGCAGCGCGTTTGCCTCTTCTTTTGCCTCTTCCCACACATGTCGCGTTATTGTCTTCTGCCTCTTCCGGTTCTGTGTGCATTTTTCCCGTTGCGCACAACCCGTGCACACTGCCGGGTCCGAGTGATAGTGCCGGTAACCGTTGCGGTCTGTTGTGCCGTAACCCAGCAACCCTCCCGCCGGACACACATACGCATCCCGCTCCGGGTCATATCCGAAGTGTTTTTTCTGGTAATCATTTTGCCCTTTATGAGGACGCCGGTAGCCCGGCACCAGGGCGATACCCATCTCCTGCGTCAGATGGCACACCGCTGAGGTGAAGTAGCCTGCATCAACGCCTGCCGCCACTGGCTCCAGCCCGAAGCGTTCCACCTGGCGTTTCAGCCGCCCGATAAACGGCTGACTGTCGTGGACGTTACCCGGCGTGATGTACGTATCCGTTATGATGCCGTGCTTACCGTCCACCGTCCGGTGGTCAAGCCAGAAGAAGCCCTTTGGCTTGTTGTCCCGGTGCATAAAGCCGCTCTCCGGGTCGGTGGTGCTCACCTTCACGTTCTTAACACCGGCTGCGCTTCCGGGCTTCTTTTTTACGGCGGGCAGCGGCTTTTTT
>NZ_CBFFRJ010000300.1:0-653 GCF_965644225.1 Phytobacter sp. V91
GAGTCAAAAGCTAATCTGTTCGCAGATATAACCTGCTCGATGAGTCTCATTGCTTTTACAAAAGACAGCTTATTATAATGAACCAGCCAGATTAACAACATTTTTTCCTGCGCTTTAAGAATGTCGTTTTCGCCTTTAATGCAACGCCACTCATCATTGAGTCTCAAATCGAAATGAAGTGCCATTTCTTCATCTTCGGGAAACGCACCGACTTGATCATATGTATACTGAAATTGATAACTTACCTGAGATATATGTGCCATGACGCTGCGATCCGTTTGTTGGTAAAAACGAATTTCTTTGTGTTGTTTGAAATACCTGTCTATGGATTTTTCCATAGCAGCAGTAGTGAACAGTGAATAATCAGCGCCCAGCCATTCCATACCGTTGACCAGTCGGGTATTAAGACGTTCTACAAACCCCTGAACATCTCCTTTACGAACCTGATGAATAACATGCACCCAACGGCTTTCATATTCCATCGCAATCAGACAGGTGGAACGACCTATCTTGACCGCATGAACCACCCACTGAATGATTTCCTTATTCTTTATGTCAGACTGACGTTCCATGATGGTCTGCTGTACAGATGAAGCAGGCTCAAAGAACCCTTCATCAACATTCTTTTTGTATTTACCGTAAAGGTGTGTCGC
>NZ_CBFFRJ010000301.1:0-652 GCF_965644225.1 Phytobacter sp. V91
GCTTCCATCGGGAATAAGGATCTGGCAGCCTGAGTTCCCAACTAAAATACTCTCCAGGAAAACCGGGGCGGTTCAGTATGGAAGACTATTTCAACGATTCCTGAATTGAGAAATCAGTTCAAAAGAGGTAACCAAGGAAATATTGATGCAGGTAAATCAGCATTCCCGACCCCCTCGGAACAAGTTGGTGGGCGCCAGCGCTATGAGATGCACCATGAGAAACTAATTAGTAAAGGCGGCGAAGTTTATGATGTCGACAATATTCGAATCATGACACCGAAACGCCATATTGAAGTGCATAAAGGAGTTAAATAATGGCTGTTAAAAAGACCATCAGTGATTATACGGAAGCTGAGTTTCTGGCGTTTGTTACAGATCTTTTTGATTTTTCGAAACGTACAGAAGCTGAGGATCAGGTGTTAATTGACGAGTTCGTTCGACTGTCTGAGCACCCCGAAGGCAACGGCGTGATTTTCTACCCGCCGGATGACCGCGAAGACAGCCCTATTGGCGTCGTTAAAGAAGTGAAACGCTGGCGTGCTGCAAACGGCAAACCGGGTTTTAAATCAGCTTAAATGTATTAGTCGCGACTTGATCTGACACTTGACCTTGAAAGGTTGAGAGTTACCGGTTTTGATATGGGTGTCGAATC
>NZ_CBFFRJ010000302.1:0-625 GCF_965644225.1 Phytobacter sp. V91
CTGTTCTACAGCGCAGACCTGCTGCTGACGCTGAACCTGCAGGGTTGTAACCGCCACTGGCTGCTGCCCGCGTGGAAGAATATCGCGGCAGAGACAGAAGAAAGCTATGGTTCCGGAGACAGGCTTCTGAAACTGAAAGTGTCACCACAGGCAAGGAAAAAGAATCCTTCCCTGCCGGCGTTCTGGTATGCACGGGCGGTGACTTATGAGGTGAACGGAGTGGAGAAAACGGTGCTGACATCGCTCCCGGCGGACCGTTATAAAGCAAAAGAGGTGGCGGAGCTTTACCACTCAAGATGGGAAATCGAAGTGGGGTTCAGAAACCTGAAAAGCAGCCTGCTGAACAATGCGCTGGTACTGAGAAGCCGTAAGGTTGAGTTGCTGGAACAGGAGGTCTGGGGCATGCTGCTGGCCTATAATCTGATACGGCGTGAGGCCACGCGCGCAGCGGAAAAACACAAAAAAGCGGCGTCAGAAATCAGCTTTAAGTTCGCGTTCCAGTTTATCGCGACGGAAATGATAGTGCTGGGGAATACGGCGTCACCCGGGACCATCCCGAAACGGCTGGAGCATCTGCGGGGGGCGCTGGAAGCTCTGTTCATAACAAAACGCCCCCGACCATCAA
>NZ_CBFFRJ010000303.1:0-617 GCF_965644225.1 Phytobacter sp. V91
TGAACCAGATTTAATCTGACAGACACCTGTATAAATAACCGGTAACTGTCAGATCAGGTCTGAGCTAGTACACATAATCGCAGTCGGCAGCTTTGTAGGCTGCGAAGCCTTCTGGACCAGTTCTTCGGTTGGGTTCGGGAACACTTCATCGAACAGATGATACGCCATCTGGTGTTCATCGAGTGCGGCGAACAGGCTGTCCAGCAGGCCGAGTTTCACCAGTTGGTCATCGGTGACAATCAGCGCTTTACCCCACTGTTTGTTAGCAACCAGATTGACCATATCGCCGATTGCGCCCGCGCCATGCAGGCTGATTTTGGGAAGGGCTAACATAAAGCTCATAACTATTCTCCTTAAAATACGCGTCATCCTTCCGGCTGCCTCTTTGTTGGCTGCCCTTGCTCATCCCAGTCACATAGTTATCTATGCTCCTGGGACTCACTCAGTTGCCGCCTCGATGCAACCTGAATGATTTGCGTATTGATTAGTGTGATTCTTGTAGCTCACCCAAAAACCGCACCGGGCAGTTCCCTCTCCCTGAGGGCTGTCTCTTATACACAAATCCTCCGGCAACATTGTCGGGGGATTTTTTTGAATCTTTTCCCCGTTTGTTGATC
>NZ_CBFFRJ010000304.1:0-592 GCF_965644225.1 Phytobacter sp. V91
AGACTTTTCACCACTTCGTTATATCTTCCGGCTACGATGGCAGGCATGTATAGCGCGCTGCGCAACTCTGCATGACCCACTTTGCATATCCGGCTCTTCCCTTTCCATAACCCCGACTCACATCGCCGTGGATTCAGCCCTGCGTACGCCACCAGCGCCTTGCTGTTACTGAACCGCCGTAGATTTCCCGCGAACGCCAGCAGGCTGGCACTCAGCATATCGCCCACGCCCGGGATGCTCTTTAGCAGAGCTTTATCACGCTTCAGGTCCGGGTTGTCGTCAATGTGCTGGCTGATTTTCTTCTTCATCTCTTCTATCAGCGCATCCAATTGCGCGATATGTTCAGTCAGGGACGCAAGGATGACCTCTTCAGCCCCTTCCAGCCGGTTTTCCTCCATCTGGCGCATCTCTTCCAGATTTTTCAGATGGCGGACCAGTGCAGTCAGTTGCCGCTCGTACAGCGGAGCCGGGAACCAGGCTGATGGCTGATGCAGGGCGCAGTAACGCGCTATCAGTGCAGCATCGCTTTTATCCGTCTTATTGCGGGTCAGTTCAGTCTTGCCAAAAGCGCTGATGCGCGCCGGATTTTCGA
>NZ_CBFFRJ010000305.1:0-579 GCF_965644225.1 Phytobacter sp. V91
GCTGATGTTTCTTACCGTAATCTGCCGTCGCACGGCACCAGCGTTGCTGGTCGATGAGGCCGACCACACGGGCGCTGTCCGGGGCATAAAGCAGTACAGAGTGAGCCATCAGCCCGTGGGCATGCTTACTGGTGCCGATATTGCCCAGTTCGTCAGCGGCCGAACGGTGACCAAAATTAAGCGTGGTGGTGTCTTCCAGTGCAAGCAGGAGCGAGTGTTCAGGAGCGGCTCTGGCCGTCGCAGCAAAACCCGCGTCAGCGATGGCATCAGGTAAAACCGCAGGGTTGCGCATCAGGCGATAGGCCCCTTCAACGTCAGCAGGAGAACGGGAAGATTTCACGATAGAGAGTCCGATATGTTGAGCCAGTGAGGAGGCCAGAGTGACAAGCCGCCGGGTGCGGCGCAAATCCCCTAATTCAGCGGATCCAAACATGTCGTTAGCCCATGAATAGCAATCAGAAAGCACCATAGCAGAACACCAGAAGCGGAGGGAGTATCAAACAAAGATCAACAAACGGGGAAAAGATTCAAAAAAATCCCCCGACAATGTTGCCGGAGGATTTGTGTATAAGAGACAGC
>NZ_CBFFRJ010000306.1:0-573 GCF_965644225.1 Phytobacter sp. V91
AAGCCGGCATCGGTAATAATCGTGACAGCTTTTCCTGCCGGAACAGCAGCACGCAGGCGGTCCAGGAAAGCGCACTGTATCTGGCTGTTCTGGGCGAGTTCGGCCGGAACGACTTCACTCATCAGTGGAAGTGAACGGCCGTTACAGACCAGACTGGCGCGCAGCAGATGCCAGTTTTTATCAGGCCACCCGGTCCAGTCGACAGCAATAACGCAGAACGGCATCAGGGAGGTAATGGCGCGGGTAAGTTGTTGCTGGATAAGGGGAAGGTCGCGATGAAGGGCGGTGTTGCCGAGGGCGCGGTCAACCCGCTTAATTTTATTTTTGACGTGAGCGGCCCCGGGAAGAGAGCGACCGAGGCTGGTCAGGGTAAGTTCAGCGCCGTTGCAGAGAGCGACGGCCATGGAGGTGAGAATATTAATGCGGAAGGAATGAATCCCACGTAAAGACGAGGAAAAGAATTTCTGGCACACTGTCTGTAAAGGCACGATGAGGTCTCTTCTGATTTGTTAGCGCAACCAGTAGATCACACTTCATCGTGCCTTTCACTTTTTCTGGGGATTCCTCAGCCCC
>NZ_CBFFRJ010000307.1:0-560 GCF_965644225.1 Phytobacter sp. V91
CTTTCAGCACCCGCCCATATTATTGAAAGCTCTACCGCCCTATGGAATGAAGTAGAAAAGGTTGAGCGTCAGAAAGATGGTCAAACAGCCCGTTATTTTGATATTGCTATTCCCTGTGAGCTTAACAATGAAGATAAAATAAAATTGGTTGTTGAATACTGCCAGAAAAATTTTGTTGATAAGGGGATGATTGCAGATATCGCATTTCACGATCTTGATAGCAATAATCCTCATGCGCATGTGATGTTGACATTAAAACCGATCACCGCTGATGGCTTTGGTAAAAAAGAAAGAAGCTGGAACGACAAGAAAAACGTAATCCTTTGGCGTGAATCATGGTCAGTGATTGCCAATCGCTATCTTACTGCTGCTGGCAGTAATGAACGTATTGATCATCGCTCTATTGATGCTCAACACGCCGAAGCACTCGAAAACGCCGCTATTACCTTGAATGTCGGAGAAAAAGCGTTATGGCTCGCCAAAGCAACAGCAACCAGCCGTCCAGCAATGCAACGTGTTCATCGCGCCAAGTGGAACAGTAAACACGTTCAGGAAAAACG
>NZ_CBFFRJ010000308.1:0-558 GCF_965644225.1 Phytobacter sp. V91
AGGGCGGTTAAGATATCAAAAACCCGTTATCCGGTGAAACGCAGTGCCGCTCCGCTTAAGTGAACGGCATTACGCGTTTACGCGGGGGTTTTTGCTTTCCTGGCCTGTATATTTGGATGTAAATTCTTTTCAGTTTTAGTCTAATAGTTTCTGATTGTTAAAACCCCGGTAATATAAGGGGATTTATCAGGTCATTAGCTTGATTCACTGCGCGAATAAACCTATTATCCGGCTACTCAAAAAATAACCAGATAAGCGAATAATTACGCCAGTGAAAGAAAGAAAAGATAAAAAAGTAATAACGTTTATATCTGCGTTAATTATTTGTTTGCTGATTGTACCGCTCTCCCGATTTATCTCTCCAGTGGCAATCGTCGATGCCAGTCAGATTTATTTATCGTGGCTCCCGCTTAGCGTGATATTCGCGATGATACTGCTATTCGGTCGCCAGGCGATTGTGCCGATTATTCTCAGCTTTGCTATTGTTAAGGAAGGTGCGATTTAATCGTCAGTTATGAGAACATAAGGCTTTCTTTGCCATAGATTTTTCACGATGCC
>NZ_CBFFRJ010000309.1:0-550 GCF_965644225.1 Phytobacter sp. V91
GGGTAGTGAAATCGGGCCGCATGTTCGACGCTGAAATACCGCTTGCGGCCTGAACCGCAAGACGGTATCTCTCCCCAAAATGGGAGAGGGAGTTTACCGTGCTGGCATTTTTTTCCGGGGATCCCTCAACCCTCCAGTGTTCCCGGCCAGTCTCTGCATTTCAGGTCTTTAATACAGCGCAGTAAAGGTCAGGTGGAGGAACCCGGCTGAAAATCGACGACGTGTTTCCGTCAGGCCGGGGGAAACCGCATGGATGCGGTTTCAGGGCGTGTTTTGCAGGGACGCTTCCTCACGCCCGACCCGACAGCCTGAAGGAATAAACGGAGTGAACCGCGCCAGCGGCGATTTTCTGAGCCAGAGCCCGGGTCGCCAGGGCGGTGGCGCTTGACCGCCCTGGCACGTTCACGGGTGAAGAAGCATCAGGGAAGCGTAGAACTTAAGGTGAACGGAATGACCTCCAGAGCCGTATGCTCCCCCTCACCCCGACCCTTGTATGTTTAAAGTCACTTCAGTTACCCGCCACCAGGCGGGTACACTGCTACCGTGTTTG
>NZ_CBFFRJ010000310.1:0-549 GCF_965644225.1 Phytobacter sp. V91
TCGTAAAACACTTCAGTGTTGCGAAAATTTGAGAGACTCGAACACACCGCTTTTCATTTCTTATTACGGAGAAATGAGACAGTGTGTCGTTTCAATTTTCAGCTTGATCCAGATTTTTAAAGAGCAAAACTTCGCAGTGAACCTTTTCAGGTACACTCTGAAGTTTTCTTAATTATGTGCAGTAAAGGATGGTGGAGCTATGCGGGATCGAACCGCAGACCTCCTGCGTGCAAGGCAGGCGCTCTCCCAGCTGAGCTATAACCCCATCGAAAATACTTCTCTCTGTACCCTAATTCGTTTCAGGGCAAGGCGTGGAATAACGAAGCATACTGAAGTATGCGAGATATTTCGCAACGCAGCAATGCAACGAATTTGGTAGGCCTGAGTGGACTTGAACCACCGACCTCACCCTTATCAGGGGTGCGCTCTAACCACCTGAGCTACAAGCCTGCAGAGATTTCTTTACTGCTAATTTTCATCAGACAATCTGTGTGAGCACTACAAAGGCAGGTTCTTTAAGGTAAGGAGGTGATCCAACCGCAGGTTCCC
>NZ_CBFFRJ010000311.1:0-543 GCF_965644225.1 Phytobacter sp. V91
GAAAAACGTGTGTTTTTAGTCATCCTGTTTACCTCTCTCTCAAAGAGTTTAGTCTCCAGGATTCCCGGGGCGGTTCAATGAGGTGTAGCTTTGAGTACTTTTTAACAGACGTGAGTAGACATTGGGAAGGGGATAACCAATTGATAGAAAGCAAAAAACCAGACGTCCGTAGACATCTGGCTTCTTTAAATTGGCTCCTCTGACTGGGATCGCCTTTGCCAGTAACTGGCTAATAAATAAGCTAAACCTGAATACTCTTTCTGTCAAGACCACCATTATGACCCCCTCTAAGGAAGGTGCGATTTAAACGGTGGGGTTCAGTGGAGTCCTTAGCTGTATTAGCCTTACCTTAGCTGAGCTGTATTATCTCTTTGTAAAACGTATACGATCACTTTGTACTGGTGAATATTTGGCCTTTATTATTCAATGAATGGCAAAGAATAACCTCATCTTGCACATTATTTACGCTATTCCGGCCAGTTACGCAGCGCGAACCAGATTGCCCATCGCAAACAGCATTGACAGACGGTTGTGATTTTTCTT
>NZ_CBFFRJ010000312.1:0-534 GCF_965644225.1 Phytobacter sp. V91
TGCCGTGAAGCAGACCCGGAAGGTGCCTGCTGGCATCTGCTGACCTCAGAAGAGGTGGAAAACACGGAACAGGCAAGGGCCATAGTGGGTTATTACGAACGGCGCTGGCTGATAGAGGAATACCACAAGGCATGGAAAAGCGGTGGAGCACAGGTGGAACAGTTGCGGATGCAGACGCGGGACAATCTGGAGCGAATGGTGACAATCCTGGCGTTCGTGGCGGTGAGGGTGCTGGCGTTACGACAGGGAGGTGTGAGTGAGGAAACGCAGAACGAAAGCTGTGAGTCGGTACTGAGTCCGGAGGAATGGAAGTTGTTGTGGGTGAAGCAGGAAGGAAAAGCACTACCGGAAAGCCCGCCGACGCTGAAATGGGCCAGTTTGTCTCTGGCAAAACTGGGGCGATGGTACGACAGTAAACGAACAGGAAGACCCGGCTGGATAGTGATATGGGATGGCTGGTTCAGGCTCCAGGAAATGGTTGAAGGCTACAGACTGGCGATGTCTCTTGATCAGGAGATCTGATCAAGAGACAGC
>NZ_CBFFRJ010000313.1:0-524 GCF_965644225.1 Phytobacter sp. V91
ATATAATTACTTCGACTTCAGGTTCCTTCCTGCTGCTTCGGCTGCAAGCCGAGCCTGACTGTCCATCCAAACCCTCTGGGTACGCATTTTTGCCACTCTATCCGGCCCTGCTTCGGCTGGTGTTCCGTTTTGAAAAGGTGGTTCGGGGGAGTATTCAATAATTAACTGAGCCCTCCGCGCAGATTCTTCATCGCCCAGCTTTGCACCCAGTTCAAGTGCAAAGTCTATTCCTGCTGTTGTTCCGGCTCCAGTAATACGATTACGATCACGCACGACTCGCTGATCGATATGGTTTGCACCAAGCAAAGGTAATAGATCAGCAACAGCCCAGTTCGATGTGGCGTTATACCCCTGAAGCAGCCCCGCAGCACCGAGAATAAGGCTGCCAGTACAGTCACTCGTAATCCACTTAGCCCGTTCTCCCTGCTTTGCAACAAAATCAAGCACAACCTGGTCCCGCATACAGGCAATGGTACCTATCAAGCCACCGGGAACAAAAAATACATCAGGATCAGCCCAGGCTT
>NZ_CBFFRJ010000314.1:0-522 GCF_965644225.1 Phytobacter sp. V91
TTTATTAACTGCAATGGAAATGACGCAGAAATTAACATCCAGTTGAACGATATTAAAGTTGATAGCGAATTCAGAACTATCAGAGAAAAACATCAGTCAGGATCTTACGCAGAAAGTGGAAGCACATCAACCAGAACCCTTGCCGGAAGGTACGGTAACGCCATATCTTCGCTTAAAAGAAGTGTTATGCAGGAGTTAGTAATCGTCGTAACAGGGCTGTTTCTACATTATTTCGAGATAGATTCAACCTATGCCACAGCAAAATCAGTGATTAAGGGGTTATTTGGATTTTCAGTTAAGCGGGAGGTGATTTTATCCTCATTTTCAACAAGGGGAAGACTGGCGAATAACAAAAGCCAATGGTTTTATATGGAACAGGAAGAAAAACAGATCCTGTTTACAGTATTCATGGCTGTTATTGACGCAGGAAGAGTTTATGAAAGTGTTAAAAATCGCCTTGATATACTGGTATCGGCAACGAAATAACAAAGAGATATATCTCTTTGCTTATATGAACCATTT
>NZ_CBFFRJ010000315.1:0-521 GCF_965644225.1 Phytobacter sp. V91
GTCTGCGGAACCTGGTTGGCCTGTGCCAACACCGAAGAACCCGCCTGCTGTAGTATCTGCGCTCGAGACATGTTCGACACTTCCGTCGCGTAGTCAGAATCCTGAATTCGGCTACGTGCAGCCGTCAGGTTGCTGGTAGTGTTATTCAGGTTGGTGATTGCAGACTCAAAACGGTTCTGAGATGCACCCAACAGACTGCGCTGAGAATCCACTGATTTGATTGCCGCATCAATTTTAACTAACGGACCATCACTAACTACTCCGCTTGCATCAGTAGCAATTGCGCTGAGAACATCAAAACCACTTGCCGCTACTTTACGGGTGCCGGAAGCACCGGTGTTATCAAGCAGAGTCGCGGTACCAGTCTCAGTGTAAGTACCACCATTGTTAGCGTTCGCTGTACCAGAAGTCTGATAGAGGTTCCAACCGCTGCTCGCGCCTACAGAGATGCTGATGGTTTCAGCATCTTTGGAGCCAACCTGGAAGGAATAGCTGGTATCGGTATCAGAGCCGGTATTCAG
>NZ_CBFFRJ010000316.1:0-508 GCF_965644225.1 Phytobacter sp. V91
TCACTGAACTCGCCACCGTTGTCGAACGTGATGGTGTGGCAGACATCTTTATAGCCACTCAGCATCGAGATGATGGCACTGCTGACTTCACCCGCATCTTTGGAGAACACCTTTTTTGTCAGGTAGATACGGCTATTACGTTCGGCCAGCGTCACGATGGCACCTGTCCCTTGTGCACCCAGAACCAGGTCCGCTTCCCAGTCACCCAGGCGGCTACGCTCATCAACCACGGTCGGGCGCTGCTCGATGGAGACGGCTCCCGGTATGCGGCTGCGCTTAGTCCCGTAGCCCTTACGGTAACGGCGTTTACCCTGCCTCAGATGCTTGTACAGTTCGCCGCCACTGGCTTTATCAGCCTGAACATGCTGGTAAATCCACTCGTGGCTGACGGGGCTGCCAATGCGCTTACAGATAGCGCTGATCTGCTCCGTGCTCCACTTCCAGCATAACCCTCTCTCAACGTAAAATGCCGTCTCAGGGCTGATAACGCGCTTCGCCGCCCGCCGTC
>NZ_CBFFRJ010000317.1:0-503 GCF_965644225.1 Phytobacter sp. V91
GGCATCGTGAAAAATCTATGGCAAAGAAAGCCTTATGTTCTCATAACTGACGATTAAATCGCACCTTCCCTAAATTCTCTTTATATACCAGCGGAGCCCTGATTGAAGACAAACTGGGGCTTTCTGTTCGCGGCAATATATTCCGTCGTGATGCTTCACATGTTGAATCCTCAACTACCGGCACCGAACTCAGTAATAAGGGACCAAACCCGGTAAAATCTGATAACTATACCCTTGGCAGTAAACTGCACTGGAAGTTGAATAATAGCCACTCACTCTGGTTTGACGGCGAACTGGCAAACCAGAAGTATGATAACAGCAACAGCCAGCTTGGCACTCTCGGCTCCTCCGGGGGCTATGAAGATACACTGCGCTATCAGCGCCGAAAAGTGACGCTGGGCAGCGATAACCACTTTGATTTCGGAACACTTAATTAAGTCCGGTAAACCCCCGGCTTTGCCGGGGGACTCCGAAAGGTTTGACCTTTAAGTCAGTCGCGCGAA
>NZ_CBFFRJ010000318.1:0-497 GCF_965644225.1 Phytobacter sp. V91
TTGAATAAAAATCACCCATCTTTGCGCTTACCCGAACCAAAGCGAAATTTAGGGAAGGTGAAACCTTTTGATTTTGTAGCAACTTTCTTTTCCTTTGATAAAGGTGGAAAGGCAACTTGTTGGCTTGTTTTGTCTGGCTCTTGTTTTTTCATAGGCTCGTGGTTGTAGTTCGCGTCCGGGGATATGGAAGTGTCTGCTGATTTACGGCTCGTCCCCATCGCCTCCCACTGCCTGCGGGTGATCTTCAATTTCGTAACAGGGTCAATCATGATATCATCCAGCGAAATATCCGTCAGGATTTTTGCGTCTTGCAGAGGATCGGCTACGGCTTTCTTAACAGGACGTTTAACCAACACACTCATAAAACTTTTAATAAAATCATACAGCTTGTGCAAATTGATCTTACGCTTACGCCTTAACAGCGTTGGTTTTTCTGTTTTTGGTGCAACTCCATAGTAAAGGGACATATCCTTTTGCTTCACTTCAACAGGCTTAAA
>NZ_CBFFRJ010000319.1:0-479 GCF_965644225.1 Phytobacter sp. V91
AACCAGATTTAATCTGACAGACACCTGTATAAATAACCGGTAACTGTCAGATCAGGTCTGAGCTAGTACAGCTCATGCGGCAATAGTGGTTATCCCGTTCACTTTATATTCCGTGCTTCTCTGTCGCCATACAATCGGTGAACGTGCCAGGGCGGTTCAAGCGCCACCGCCCTGGCGACCCGGCCTTACGGATACGCTTCGTCGATTTTCAGCCGGATACGGCCATCGCGGTAACTGCTTTACTCCCATGACGCCATGTCATCGCGGCAAAACATAACATTACCGGGGATAATTCAACCTGGTGAGTGAGAAACTTTTGTATTTTCTGTTTCATCCCTTGCAATGATTTTCCTGAAGCTGCCTTCCATTTCTTTATTTCTCCCCTAACAAAATAACTGTAATTATATGGGTCTTCCCCTGTTGTGGTGGCTGTTGTAGGCTTTTCGCTGTTGACCCAACAACAGGAGGAAAACCACTTG
>NZ_CBFFRJ010000320.1:0-463 GCF_965644225.1 Phytobacter sp. V91
CAGCGCCGCGTTCTCCCGTTGCATAAGACCAGACATCGTCCGCCATTCCGCGAAGGCGTTCTCCCACTCGTCCAGCCCTTTCGAGTAGTCCTGCTGTAGCTGCTCTAATGCGCTCAATAATTGTTTTTCCAGCTCCGTCATGCTGCTCTCCTGTACCAATCTGATGCCGTTCTTTCTGCCGCTGTCGAACGTCCAGTTCGTGTCCGCTTTCACGCCCTCCGGCAACACCAGAAGACGCCCCTGATTGTCTTCCTGGTATCTCACGCCCCACGTCTAGCAGACCATGCGCAGCATCCCTTTGGTTCGCTGGCTCATGGCTGAGGACAGCTTCCGGTCGTGGTCGAGGATGGCGACGCTGATTCTCTTCTCGCTTTCGCTCAGTTCCACTCTGACAGACTTCTCGTGCTCGCTGAATGCGGCTTTCAGCATCTCGCCGGTAGTCTGCTGCTGCGCTTTCGATTTC
>NZ_CBFFRJ010000321.1:0-458 GCF_965644225.1 Phytobacter sp. V91
AAACCCTCTACTTAATTAATACGAAATATATGAATGCCTGTAAAACAAAACGCCAAATTAAGCGGCGCAATCTGGATAAACGGGCGAAGTATTCCGCGATATTACACAGACGGGTTTTAGATGGTGTCCGAAGGACAAGAGAAGTATTAATTTATCCCGCCGTAAGGCGGGAAAGATCTAAAACAAAAAATAAGGGGCTTGTTAGATAGTTTTCCCTGTTGCACGATTAACAGTTTAGTCATATAAATCAGAGTGAAAATTTAACAGGTAAAATGAAAAACTCTAATCTATAAAATTAAGTAACGTGGTGAGTATTAGACAAAATAGTTAGCGATTACTATCGCGTAGTGTTTATTAAGGAAGGTGCGATTTAATCGTCAGTTATGTGTACTAGCTCAGACCTGATCTGACAGTTACCGGTTATTTATACAGGTGTCTGTCAGATTAAATCTGGTTCA
>NZ_CBFFRJ010000322.1:0-444 GCF_965644225.1 Phytobacter sp. V91
GGAGATTTCAGATTCGCGCGACTGACTTAAAGGTCAAACCTTTCGGAGTCCCCCGGCAAAGCCGGGGGTTTACCGGATTTAATTACAGATGGGCGGATTCAACTCCGAAGTGCAACGCTAAGCCGCCAATCTTAGCTCTGCAAACACCACAGACGGTTGCCTGAATCCGAGACACTTGCGTGGCCTGCTGTTCAGCGCCCCCTGGTAGTGCTGTAAGTCTTCTTCTGACACTGTCCGCAGGTCAGTTCCCTTCGGGATAAACTGCCGTAACAGGCCGTTTGTGTTCTCATTCAGCCCCCGCTCATGCGACGCATACGGGTGGGCGAAGTACGTTTCTGCTTCCAGCGCCTCCGCTATCGCCCGATGTTCACTGAACTCGCCACCGTTGTCGAACGTGATGGTGTGGCAGACATCTTTATAGCCACTCAGCATCGAGATGATGGC
>NZ_CBFFRJ010000323.1:0-442 GCF_965644225.1 Phytobacter sp. V91
ATTTCAGACCAGTTGAAAGAAATGTTGAATAGTCATAGCAAATCTCCCGGCATCTATGTTTTTTATGATAGCTTAAGCGAGCCAATTTATCTTGGGAAAGCAAACAAATCATTGCAAGCTGAAATTTATAGCGCATTAAATAGACCAGTATCTCTATCTTACCCAAAAACGATTTCCTTACCACCTAAAAAAATAAAACAATTAGTCAAATATATATCAGTTTATGATGTAGCAGGAAAGGATCACAGTGACTACCCTAAGCATGTAGAATCATTAATTTTGAGAATTAAAAAACCAAAATTGAACAAGCAATTAGGCATGCTGACAGAAATAATACCGAAAAAGCCGGATGAAAAATAATCGCCATACCCAGAATACTTCGAGTTGCAGGAGCCAGTGAACCCAAGTCAGTCGTAGGGATAGGTTGTTTAAGCACTACCAT
>NZ_CBFFRJ010000324.1:0-407 GCF_965644225.1 Phytobacter sp. V91
TCTTCAAGCATCATCCTCACCCTGTTGAGATCAGTTTCAACATATTCCAGTGTCACTGCCGGCGTTGAATGCCCGAGTAACTCCTGCGCCATTTTAATATTACGATCAGGCTGGGCCATCAGGTTCGTTGCAATGGTGTGCCTGAATCTATGAGGGCTCACTGTAAAACTACATTCTTTTGAAAGCCTGCGGAAAAATGCTCGTAATGGAGGATGATCCATGTTGTCTGACTGGACTTTTCGGGCACCATCGAAACGCGAAATGTTGAATAACTGATCATTCATTTCAGCTCCACGCTCAACCGACTTATTAAAAAGATATTCAATCCTAGGCCTTAACTTCGCAGTAATGGGTACACGATGCTCCTTATGGTTCTTTGAACCTTCTGGCCTCAGGTTTATCCAGCC
>NZ_CBFFRJ010000325.1:0-398 GCF_965644225.1 Phytobacter sp. V91
CTGACATGATAACTCCTTGTTTATATGATAAATAAACATGTTCTATGTATGTGCACATTTCACTTAAAGTATGAACAAAAATCCGTATATTTCAAACTTTTGTTTAAAATAAAATAAACGGAATTATTCTATGGACTTATTCATGTGAATCATAATTAACGCATTTGACAGGTGTATATCAAAAGAAAAGAAACCTCGTATATTTTAAAACTTGTTTTACAATATACGAGGTTGACCAAACCCAACGGGTGCGGTAGTGATTTTTAAAATCTTTATATTATTTAATCACAATGCTTGACTTTTCCTCCTTATGTGTTAATTAAAATATGTTGTTATACAACCCTTGATTGTTATTTTTTAGCCCTGTTTATTCAGCGTAATATCCGTCAGGATTTTTC
>NZ_CBFFRJ010000326.1:0-392 GCF_965644225.1 Phytobacter sp. V91
GATTCGCGCGACTGACTTAAAGGTCAAACCTTTCGGAGTCCCCCGGCAAAGCCGGGGGTTTACCGGACTTAATTAAGTGATTAAGGGTGCGCAGCAAGGTAGATTTACCCGAGCCGGATAAACCGACGATAACAAAAATTTCACCGGGGAATATTTGCAAATCAATATTCGTCAGGGCATTGATGTTATTGCTGCTTTGCGGCCTGGAAAAAAGACTGGCTTTGCCCCCGGAGTAATAACATTTATTTACTGAACGCAATTCAAAAAGAGGTTGTGACATGATCTGATCTTTATTTTGTGAGTTCCATTACACAGTAAGGAAGGTGCGATTTAATCGTCAGTTATGAGAACATAAGGCTTTCTTTGCCATAGATTTTTCACGATGCCCGCAC
>NZ_CBFFRJ010000327.1:0-390 GCF_965644225.1 Phytobacter sp. V91
TCGTAAAACACTTCAGTGTTGCGAAAATTTGAGAGACTCGAACACACCGCTTTTCATTTCTTATTACGGAGAAATGAAACAGTGTGTCGTTTCAATTTTCAGCTTGATCCAGATTTTTAAAGAGCAAATATCTCAAACAAGACTCGAAAGTCTGTTTTGAGATATATCAGGTACGCATCTTTCACTTACGTTACCAGCAAGTGGCGTCCCCTAGGGGATTCGAACCCCTGTTACCGCCGTGAAAGGGCGGTGTCCTGGGCCTCTAGACGAAGGGGACGTGTAAGTCTCAATCGCAAGACGCCTTGCTTTTTACTTTTCATCAGACAATCTGTGTGAGCACTACAAAGGCAGGTTCTTTAAGGTAAGGAGGTGATCCAACCGCAGGTTCCC
>NZ_CBFFRJ010000328.1:0-389 GCF_965644225.1 Phytobacter sp. V91
TGCTTCCCTTCGAAACGGTAGGCCATTTGCCAGTATTTCGAACCTTTAGGGGTAACACGGAGGAACATACCAAAGCCATCGGTTAGCTTATATTCCTTCTCAAGGGGTTTTGCATTTTTTGCTTTAATATCAGTTAGTGACATGACGGCTCCCTCCGATTGCTGGTAAAAACGAAATCGAACCAGTTTTACCAGTATTTTTACCAGCAAAAGGGTATGGCTTCGAGTGTTTTTTAGTGAACGAGGGCGAACCTGAAGAAGGGGATAACCAATTGATAAAAAGCAAAAAAGCAGACGTCAGTGAACGTCTGCTTTCTTTAAATTGGCTCCTCTGACTGGACTCGAACCAGTGACATACGGATTAACAGTCCGCCGTTCTACCGACTGAAC
>NZ_CBFFRJ010000329.1:0-384 GCF_965644225.1 Phytobacter sp. V91
AAGTGTTGATGGTGATACCACGTGCTTTTTCTTCCGGCGCGTTATCGATCTGGTCGAATGCACGAGCCTGGCCACCGTAGGTTTTGGACAGAACGGTAGTGATTGCAGCAGTCAGCGTTGTTTTACCATGGTCAACGTGGCCGATAGTACCGACGTTAACGTGCGGTTTTGTACGTTCAAACTTTTCTTTAGACATCGATTGTCCCTCTAAGACACGGATAAATCGGTGATATCACCACATCAACCAGGCAACATGCCCGACTTGTTGAATTCAGTAACAGAGAGAATTGGGAGGGAAGAATGAAGTGGTGCTGATACCCAGAGTCGAACTGGGGACCTCACCCTTACCAAGGGTGCGCTCTACCAACTGAGCCATATCAGCAC
>NZ_CBFFRJ010000330.1:0-379 GCF_965644225.1 Phytobacter sp. V91
TATTATCGAGTTCGGTGACCGCCTGGACGGTCACTTCTGAGAAAAGGCATTTACACAGAATCGTGTACAGGGTCGGTAAGACAAAAACTCAGTGGCGCAGCTGCGTCAGGTCGTCTTCCGACAGGCCGGTCATTTTCATCACCGTGCTGCGGTCCAGACCGTTGTCCAGCATCGCGCGGGCCACTTCCAGCTTGCCCTCGAATTTGCCTTCAAGTTTGCCCTTCTCGATACCGCGCTGCTCGCCCAGCTGAATACCTTCCTGACGGCCACGCTCAAGGCCCTTCTCGATGCCCTTCTGTTCGAGCTGCTGTGCAATTGTCATCAGTGTGTCCCCGTGCTGCGGCACCCGCTGTGCCAGTTGACGTACAAAGGCTTCGGC
>NZ_CBFFRJ010000331.1:0-365 GCF_965644225.1 Phytobacter sp. V91
TTTATTATCGAGTTCGGTGACCGCCTGGACGGTCACTTCTGAGAAAAGGCATTTACACAGAATCGTGTACAGGGTCTTAATCGGCGCTCACGCGTCCTGCCACCACCACCCGGTTACGCCCCTGGCGTTTCGCGGCATAGAGGGCGTTGTCCGCACGGTTAATCAAGGTGCTGGCAACCATATGCTGCGGGATATCGTCGGATAATGCGCTCTCGCAATCCTGAGTCGCCACCCCGATACTTATCGTCAGGAACCCCAGCGGGCTTGATGAGTGCGGGAGTTTCAGGGCATTAATTAAGTCCGGTAAACCCCCGGCTTTGCCGGGGGACTCCGAAAGGTTTGACCTTTAAGTCAGTCGCGCGAAT
>NZ_CBFFRJ010000332.1:0-359 GCF_965644225.1 Phytobacter sp. V91
AGTCCTTCGCCAGCGTTAAAAGACTGTTCATAGATGGCTCCCTTCAGTCGGATGTTTCGCCCCCCGTCCGGGTCGGCGATGCTGATGCTGCTTTTCGTGGTGCGTACCACCTCAAAACCTGCGCTTTCCAGCGCCTCAGTGACGTCCTGACGCGTTTTCAGTTCCCCGGATGAGGCTAAGGCCAGTAAACCACGCGTAATCGCCTGGGTGGCTTCCTGCTTCGTTTCCGGCAGCGCGGACGGCGTGACCAGCGCCCGTCGGTTTTCCGGCGCGTTCGGGTCATGCAGCCCCAGCCTGCCGTTCACGATGGTCTGCCAGGCATCAATGCGCGGACGGTCGGCGCGGTCGTAATACGGCTG
>NZ_CBFFRJ010000333.1:0-359 GCF_965644225.1 Phytobacter sp. V91
CAGCCGTATTACGACCGCGCCGACCGTCCGCGCATTGATGCCTGGCAGACCATCGTGAACGGCAGGCTGGGGCTGCACGACCCGAACGCGCCGGAAAACCGGCGGGCGCTGGTCACGCCGTCCGCGCTGCCGGAAACGAAGCAGGAAGCCTCCCAGGCGATTACGCGGGGTTTACTGGCCTTAGCCTTATCCGGGGAGCTGAAAACCCGTCAGGACGTTACCGAGGCGCTGGAAAGCGCAGGTTTTGAGGTGGTGCGCACCACGAAAAGCAGCATCAGCATTGCCGACCCGGACGGGGGGCGAAACATCCGACTGAAGGGAGCCATCTATGAACAGTCTTTTAACGCTGGCGAAGGACT
>NZ_CBFFRJ010000334.1:0-357 GCF_965644225.1 Phytobacter sp. V91
TTTTTCCAGAGGCGGTCGAACTCCGCCTTCGCAAAATAAGCGGAAGCCTGGCGCAGGATATCGTTGCTGCGGCGCAGTTCGCGGTTTTCACGTTCCAGCTCCTTGAGACGCTGGCGTTCAGTGGTGGTGAGTCCGCCGTCACCGGCATCACGTTCATGCTGGCGAAGCCAGGTGCGAAGCGTCTCCGGTGTACAGCCGATTTTGGGGGCGACAGAGCTGATGGCAGCCCATTGTGAGTCATAGTCGTTCTGGCCTTCGATAACCAGACGAACAGCCCGCTGACGGACCTCAGGGGAAAAGCGCGTATTTTTAGTCATCCTGTTTACCTCTCTCTCAAAGAGTTTAGTCTCCAGGATT
>NZ_CBFFRJ010000335.1:0-354 GCF_965644225.1 Phytobacter sp. V91
ACTCAGGCTGCCAGATCCTTA
Organism: Phytobacter sp. V91; assembly: GCF_965644225.1. NCBI lineage: Bacteria > Pseudomonadati > Pseudomonadota > Gammaproteobacteria > Enterobacterales > Enterobacteriaceae > Phytobacter > Phytobacter sp. V91. The sequence goes on from NZ_CBFFRJ010000335.1 coordinate 22, forward strand.
TTCCCGATGGAAGCATAATATGCCTGTTCGGCTTCTGCCGGAGGGATATGCCCCAGCCTTTCCAGCAGCCGGCGATTGTTGTACCAGTCCACCCACGCCAGCGTGGCCAGCTCCACTTCGGCGCGGTTTTTCCATCTCTTGCGGTGTATCACCTCCGCTTTGTAAAGCCCGTTGATGCTCTCCGCCATCGCGTTATCGTAAGAGTCGCCTGTGCTGCCCGTTGATGCCAGCAGCCCTGCGTCCTTAAGCCGTTGCGTGTACGCCAGCGACACATACTGCGAGCCTTTATCTGAGTGATGGATAGTTCCTGTCGGCCGTCGGGCCCACAACGCC
>NZ_CBFFRJ010000336.1:0-348 GCF_965644225.1 Phytobacter sp. V91
CAGTCCACGAGGCCATGTGCATCCAGAGCTGAAAGTAACTTGTTGAAAATAATGTTAATCACACCCGATTTTGACCAACGGTTAAAGCGGTTATAAACGGTCTTCCATGGGCCGTACCGTTCAGGTAAATCGCGCCATGGTGCACCGGAGCACAGCACCCAGAACATGCCGTTGATGATCTTACGATGCTCTGCCCACGGACGCCCGACCCGTGGAGATACAGACTCTGCTGGCAGAATGGGGTGGATGATAGTCCATGCTTCATCGGGAATATCGTAGCGAGCCATAGTTCAATATGTTGTTGAAAAAGACAGTTACTATAACTCAGGTGATTAAGGGACACAGCCT
>NZ_CBFFRJ010000337.1:0-346 GCF_965644225.1 Phytobacter sp. V91
CGCGGGTTTTCAGTTCAGCAACATGGCGATTGCCAATAACAGGGAAGATATAGGTTTCAAAGGTGCGGAGAATTTTGACCCCATAATCTGCTGACCACTTTTTATTGGTGCTGTGCCATTGTCGTGCGATGGTCTCAAAAGAGAACGCACCACTGTTTTCCAGCCTGTCTTCCTGCTTTTTAGCAGAAGGGTCAATACCATTAGCCAGTAGCTTACGGGCTGAGTCACGACGTTCTCTGGCTTCCGCTAAGGAAACGGTCGGATAGACGCCTAACGCATGGGTTTTCTGTTTACCTGCAAAGCGGAACTGCATACGCCAGTACTTTGAGCCATTTGGATGCAAAAG
>NZ_CBFFRJ010000338.1:0-345 GCF_965644225.1 Phytobacter sp. V91
CAGATATAGGTCAACGACAGCGGTGCTTCTCCGGTTGATTTTTTCAGCTGCACATCGCTGTAGCTGATGAACATTTGTGCCTGCCGGGCTGCCCGTCCGCCTTTTTGCACCACGTTCAGGGTGTGGCTACCTGCCTCTGTCAGCTGCTCCGGCAGGCTGAACAGTCTGCCGGGAGCCTCCGACAGCAGACGGTTCTGTGCGGCACGGACCACGAACCGCTGGCCCCGGCTGAGTTTATAGTCAAGGTAGTGCCAGATATCCGCTTCACGATCGCAGACAGAGATAACCCGCGACTGGTTTGCACCCAGTCGCTGCGCCATATGCTCAGAAGCCTGCTGCCATTTG
>NZ_CBFFRJ010000339.1:0-345 GCF_965644225.1 Phytobacter sp. V91
AGAAACCTCGTATATTTTAAAACTTGTTTTACAATATACGAGGTTGAGCAAACCCACCGGGTGCGGTAGTGATTTTTAAAATTGTTATATTATTTAATCACTACGCTTGACCTTGCCTCATTATGTGTTAATTAAAAATATGTTGTTATAAAATCCTAGATTGTTGTTTTTAGCCCTGTTTATTCAGCGAAATATCCGTCAGGATTTTTCGTTGGTTTTCGGGGCTTTTTTATTGACTTTTTATTTATATCAATTACTACATAATTAAAACAACATAACAAAGGGATATATCAATGAGAATAAAAAAGAAAGGTTTTTCTTTACTGGAATTGATTCTGGTATTAG
>NZ_CBFFRJ010000340.1:0-337 GCF_965644225.1 Phytobacter sp. V91
GCTATTCCGGCCAGTTGCGCAGCGCGAACCAGATTGCCCATCGCAAACAGCATTGACAGACGGTTGTGATTTTTCTTCAGACCCCGTAATCGGGTCTTTCTGAAACCAAACTGGCATTTCAGTATCCGGAACGCATGCTCAACCTTCGCCCTGATACTGGCTTTCACAAATTCATCATGAAGTGCCTGCTTATTTCGACGCGGATGCTGTTTCATTTCTTTTACAGCAAGCGGGCCTTTCGCAATAAACCAGTATTTTGACAGACCGCTTAGTGACTCCCGCTTTTCTGCCCCGCGGTATCCGGCATCAGCAAACACCACGTCCACCGGCTCCGTAA
>NZ_CBFFRJ010000341.1:0-337 GCF_965644225.1 Phytobacter sp. V91
CCATGGTGCGTGACAATACAAAATGGGCGGCAGGTTAGCTGCCACCCATTGACTTTAAACACAGCTGCTCTCCCCAAGGGGCGAGGGAGAAAGGCAAGTCCCCTGCCCGGGAGAGAGGGATAGGGGCAAAACCTTACAGCACCGATCTCGCGACTTTCACTACGTTTTCAGGCGTAAAACCATACAGCGCAAACAGCTGTTCAGCCGGAGCAGATTCGCCGAAGGTGGTCATGCCGACGATAGCGCCGTTCAGGCCGACATATTTGTACCAGGAGTCAGCGATAAGCGCCTCCACGGCTACACGAGCAGACACCGCTTTTGGCAGCACAGATTCACG
>NZ_CBFFRJ010000342.1:0-324 GCF_965644225.1 Phytobacter sp. V91
AGGATTTATCCTTCATTGGTAAATTAATATTCCGGTATGCGCCATCGGCTTCATCACCGTCATAATAGTTATCGACGACAGATAAGAATGCTTTAATGTTTTCTTGAAGATTTTCGTATTAATGTAATGCCAGGATAAATGTACACATTCATCTCTTAAATTTTTTATGCCCCGTTCGCTGGCGGGTATTTTTGAGAAACAAAAAAAGCGCCTTGCAAGGCGCTTTCGTACTCATAAAACCTTATCTGATTAACGCAGCAGGGACAGCATGGTCTGCGGAACCTGGTTGGCCTGTGCCAACACCGAAGAACCCGCCTGCTGTAG
>NZ_CBFFRJ010000343.1:0-323 GCF_965644225.1 Phytobacter sp. V91
GACGGACCTCAGGGGAAAAGCGCGTATTTTTAGTCATCCTGTTTACCTCTCTCTCAAAGAGTTTAGTCTCCAGGATTTCCGGGGCGGTTCAGGCAGAGAAATGTGACAATCTGCCCTCAACTATCTGACTCATCCAGATGAACTCATCTATTGTGACAAACAGCCCTCAAGAATTAAGCCAATGTGTGACAAATTGCCCTGAGGTTTAACGGAGAAGTGTGACAATCTGCCATTACAAAAGTTGAATTAATTGTACTAGCTCAGACCTGATCTGACAGTTACCGGTTATTTATACAGGTGTCTGTCAGATTAAATCTGGTTCA
>NZ_CBFFRJ010000344.1:0-319 GCF_965644225.1 Phytobacter sp. V91
CTGGATGTTAATTTCTGCGTCATTTCCATTGCAGTTAATAAAAAACCATTTCGATTCGATATCATACATTCCATTTTGACTATTATTTATGTCTATTACTTTGCTCATTCCCTTTCCCTGTGGTTAATTTAACATTAAAGCGTCTGTTCATTCGACGCTAAAAAATAATTAACATATATTTATTGTTTTGCAAATTTTACAAGATTTAAATTCCGGGTTATATTATTAACATAAGCAAAAAGAAAAACATCCCACATTGATTTATATCCCTTTACCCCAAAGCTTACGCGCCTCTTCATTCGGCGCTTACACCAGAGTA
>NZ_CBFFRJ010000345.1:0-314 GCF_965644225.1 Phytobacter sp. V91
TCAGGGGCCGTTAACACGGGTAAACGTCAACATCGTCCTGCTTTGCCGTTTGAACGCTACCATGAGTTTTTAGGACGCGTTGACAGCTATAAAGGCCGATTGCTCACCCGACTGGCGGTGAAACTCACCCTGCTGATTTTTATCCGTTCGAGCGAACTTCGGTTTGCCCGCTGGGCAGAAATCGATTTTAAAAAATCGTTATGGACGATACCGGAAGAGCGCGAAGCGGTTAAAGGCGTGAAAAACTCACACCGTGGAGCCAAAATGAAAACCCGGCATTTGGTGCCACTCAGTCAACAGGCCGTTACCATTCT
>NZ_CBFFRJ010000346.1:0-313 GCF_965644225.1 Phytobacter sp. V91
CTGCTATAACGCTACGCCGCCAGGTCAGAACCAGTTTTTTATCGACGTCATTTAGCTGGATGTCGCCTCCGGCAAAAACCAGAAAGGATTTGACGACTTTTCTGTAACTCCACTCGGTTGCAGGGCGAAGAGTCTTACTGAAAAAATAGTCAGTCAGGACATCTTCAAATGCGTTAATTTTCATAACTACCTCAATATCATTATATTCCTGAATTATCAGAAACTAATTCTTTGGCGATAACCATATGCTGTCTTCAGGACAGCTCCCTTGCTTGAATATAATGCCGGGTAGAATCATATAACCGGACATTTT
>NZ_CBFFRJ010000347.1:0-296 GCF_965644225.1 Phytobacter sp. V91
CTCTGGGGGCGTTTGCGGCAATGCCTGCAACCTCCGCACAGGAAGCCAAGGAAAATCATATAAATGCAATGATGGCACCAGACCCTGATGCGCCTAAAGTATCGATGCTTAGGAAGGTGCGATTTAATCGGTGGGGTTCAGTGGAACCCTTAGCTGTATTAGCCTTACCTTAGCTGAGCTGTATGATCTCTCTGTAAGACGTATACGATCACTTTTTTTTTTTTTTTATTTGCTCTCGATTATTCTATGAATGGCAAAGAATACCCTCATTTTGCACATTATTTACGCTATTCCGG
>NZ_CBFFRJ010000348.1:0-296 GCF_965644225.1 Phytobacter sp. V91
TCTTCGAAACTCTTCTGTATTTGAGATTTATCGTGATTCCCTTCCGGTAAAGTTGCTATAAATCTGTAAAAACAATCTGGAGAGTTCATAAACACGTAACCCGCAAGTACATGCAATAAACTGTCGCTTTCATTGACGGTAACTGAACCATCCTCAACAGAGCGCTTTAACCAGTCAAAAAATGCCACACCCGATGAATCATGTGCACCTATGTTCGGTACTGCATTTTGCTGGTCCTCAGTATTATTTTCCGGTATAGAGTCATTCGCAGCAGCTGCATCAGCTGACGCTGATGA
>NZ_CBFFRJ010000349.1:0-294 GCF_965644225.1 Phytobacter sp. V91
TTCCGGAACAACCAGTGTAGGCTGTTGTGGCGCTGGTTTTGCTTTCATACGTTCAATACGGAATGTGTTGATGTTGACGGTAATGAGATGGCTCACATCACTGTTGAACAACTGCCTGAAATCGTTAGCAGCTTGTTTGGTCTGTGCTGCCTGCGCCTGTTCAGTCGCACGTAAAGCTTTGGCTCTCATAGTATGCCATGAATGGCGGTTGATTCGCGTCATTGCAGGGCGGTTAAGTTCAACAGCCTTTGCCAGTTGTTCATTAGCGATATCCTGTCTTCCTGTTTCTTGTGC
>NZ_CBFFRJ010000350.1:0-293 GCF_965644225.1 Phytobacter sp. V91
GTGGTGACCACTTTTTCAGTCAGGCCTGTCGCTGCATCAACCGCAATATGCGCTTTCATACCAAAGTACCACTGATTGCCTTTACGGGTCTGGTGCATCTCCGGGTCACGTTGCCCGGATTTATTCTTCACAGAGCAGGGCGCAGAGATGATGGTGGCATCGATAATCACCCCCTTACGCATCATCAGTCCTGCCTGCTTCAGTTTAAGGTTAATCAGGGCCAGCACCTGTTCACCGGCGTTATGTTTCTCCAGAAAATGACGGAAATTCATGATGGTGGTGCGGTCGGGGAC
>NZ_CBFFRJ010000351.1:0-290 GCF_965644225.1 Phytobacter sp. V91
ATCAGCTGACGCTGATGAATCAACCCGGACGCTACCCATCATCTGCTGATCAAGCACGCCAAGAAGTTCGCTGGCAGACAAGGCCCTGGCCGTGCTGTCTCCAGTTTGCTCAGTACTGGCAGAATTTTCCTCACTGTTTTCAAATGCAGAAATGAGTGCCAGAGACTCTGTAACGGGGTTTGAAGAGTTGAGAGACGTAGCCGCCTCGTTTCCCTTAAGGAAGGTGCGATTTAATCGTCAGTTATGAGAACATAAGGCTTTCTTTGCCATAGATTTTTCACGATGCCCGC
>NZ_CBFFRJ010000352.1:0-286 GCF_965644225.1 Phytobacter sp. V91
CAGCTCAGCTAAGGTAAGGCTAATACAGATAAGGACTCCACTGAACCCCACCGATTAAATCGCACCTTCCTTAGGTGTTTATATTCGTAATAAAAAACTCGAAAGTGCTGCATATGATTTATGGGCGACCAACGAATCTATTATTACTATTTCGACTAAATACGGTTTTGATTCCCAGCAAACATTCACCCGGATCTTCAGCAAAAAATATAATATGTATTAGTCGCGACTTGATCTGACACTTGACCTTGAAAGGTTGAGAGTTACCGGTTTTGATATGGGTGTC
>NZ_CBFFRJ010000353.1:0-279 GCF_965644225.1 Phytobacter sp. V91
CGGTTAGCGGCTGATAAGCTATCCTGCTCTTCCGACCAAAGATGAGCGAGTAACTATGAAATACCAGCAACTAACCGCAGGGCAACGATACCAGATATCGGTGCTGCGTGATGATAATTTATCTTGCCGTGAGACAGGCATCCGTATCGGAGTCAGTAAGTCTACTGTATCCCGTGAACTCAGACGTAACGGTGTTCCTGAATGCTATGCCCCGGAGAATGCGCAGCGTCTTTGTGAGCAGCGACGTATGACGGCTGCAAAGCGGTCGGTGAGTCAGAA
>NZ_CBFFRJ010000354.1:0-270 GCF_965644225.1 Phytobacter sp. V91
ATCTAAATCTGTTTTCGTTGCCGTGGCGAAAGTCATAAGAAATCCAACCAAAATATCCTGTTCAATATCCAGCCCCATGTACTTTGCCACCTCACCACCTAAGACAATTTTACGGTGAGTTTTTTCTTTTCTCGTTAATACTCTTTGAGCCGTTGTCAATCTGTTCAGTTCCTGTTGTGCTGATGCCAGCAACTGACTTAAGGAAGGTGCGATTTAATCGTCAGTTATGAGAACATAAGGCTTTCTTTGCCATAGATTTTTCACGATGCC
>NZ_CBFFRJ010000355.1:0-263 GCF_965644225.1 Phytobacter sp. V91
CAGCAGTCGATACCGGAGAACTGACGAAATGGCAGCATGTCATGGAGGGCATCTTCGGCAGCGCTGTCACTGAGGTCAAACCAGAGTTGCAGGCAGTGAATGCGCAGCATGAGCAACAGGGGAAAAGGTCTGCGTCCCCGTCGGGACGAGGGATAGCAGGGAAGCAGCATATCAACGATATCGTGCCATGGGACGAGAACCTCCATACGGTCGAGGAACTGTTTTTTGCGGGAGGAATAGCTGGCAAGAGCGGGCATCGTGAA
>NZ_CBFFRJ010000356.1:0-262 GCF_965644225.1 Phytobacter sp. V91
TGCAGGTCAGGATGACGATATTCTGAAATTCAAGAAAGGACAGAAAGTGAATATTACTGGTGTTGTTTATGATATCGCAGATCGGACTTTCAACACCCATAATAACGGCAATATGGCAGAGAAGGTGATAAAGTTGCGTGATGGTATCGTAAACTGATTATTGATTTATAAGTGATTTATTTTTAGTTTTGAACTTATCTGACAATTCCAGAATCAGAATTGTCAGATTGGTACGTAACTTTTAATGTAACTTTTTTGATTT
>NZ_CBFFRJ010000357.1:0-259 GCF_965644225.1 Phytobacter sp. V91
TCTGAACCAGATTTAATCTGACAGACACCTGTATAAATAACCGGTAACTGTCAGATCAGGTCTGAGCTAGTACAATTTACACAGAATCGTGTACAGGGTCGGTGGTGCTGCATAATCGTGTCTCTTGCCTGGCGCAATTGCCCGACAACCTGTGCCCGCCCAACAATACCCCCTTCATTTTCGCTGTCTCTTGATCAGATCTCCTGATCAAGAGACATCGCCAGTCTGTAGCCTTCAACCATTTCCTGGAGCCTGAACC
>NZ_CBFFRJ010000358.1:0-255 GCF_965644225.1 Phytobacter sp. V91
TTATTATCGAGTTCGGTGACCGCCTGGACGGTCACTTCTGAGAAAAGGCATTTACACAGAATCGTGTACAGGGTCTGCAGAATCGTATTGTGGTTATGAGTTGAGTTCATGAGTCGCGACCCTGACCCAGCGGCTTTTCTGCGGGGTTGCCGGTTACGGTTTTTCTCCCTCTCCCCTATGGGGAGAGATACCGTCTTGCGGTTCAGGCCGCAAGCGGTATTTCAGCGTCGAACATGCGGCCCGATTTCACTACCC
>NZ_CBFFRJ010000359.1:0-254 GCF_965644225.1 Phytobacter sp. V91
AGAGGAGAAATTATGGTGGTTTTATTTACAGAAGATTGACACAGGAATCATCTGAGGGTAAATACTTTGCCTGAAGTGTTTATATGGACGTGAGAAATCCAGAGGATGCTTGAACATCCTCCGGATTTAAGTCCCGTGTTCAACGGTGATGCGGTAAGCAAAGTACCTTCATCATGCTGGGGACCACTTGTCTTGCCCGTTAAGGATCTCAACCCTTAACGAACAGGCTCTGAAGAAGTGGTGCCCGGACTCGG
>NZ_CBFFRJ010000360.1:0-252 GCF_965644225.1 Phytobacter sp. V91
CAAAATCCATCTGGCGACAGACGGAAGTGGTCTGCCGTTAAACATCGTACTGAGTCCCGGTCAGGCTCACGAAAGCCGGTTTGCACAACGTCTTCTGGACGGTATCGGTGTTCAGCGCCAGAACGGAAGTATGAAGCGCCGTGGTCATGCAGTACTGGCTGATAAAGCCTACTCCGGGCATGCGTTACGTAACGAACTGAAAAGAAGAGGGATAAAAGCAGTCATCCCGCGTAAATCCAATGAAAAAATGGC
>NZ_CBFFRJ010000361.1:0-251 GCF_965644225.1 Phytobacter sp. V91
ATACAGCTCAGCTAAGGTAAGGCTAATACAGATAAGGACTCCACTGAACCCCACCGATTAAATCGCACCTTCCTTATCAAGACATCGTTCTTGATTAATTCAATAAAAACTTTATCTCTTGTTTAAAGTCTAATTAAAACAGGAGATAAAAATGAAAAAAACAGTGATCACCAAAAAGAACAGAAAGGGATTTTCCTTACTTGAATTACTTCTTGTACTTGGTATAGTCGCAGCACTGGTCGTCGGGGCAT
>NZ_CBFFRJ010000362.1:0-250 GCF_965644225.1 Phytobacter sp. V91
AATTAACCTGCTTTTGATGTTGGATTGAACATATCAAAATCAGGCAATTACACAATTTTATGTACAGGCTCGGTTTTGGCGGAAGTAGTGGCAATCATCAGTGCGCGCTTCTCCCCCTCACCCTCTCCCTCAGGGAGAGAAAGCTGTTAAGTTCGGGCTGGGGTTTTGATTTTCTCCCTCTCCCCGTGGGCTGAGTGATCCCCAGTAATATGGTCAGTCATCCATGACCATATTACTGTATTCTTTCCCT
>NZ_CBFFRJ010000363.1:0-248 GCF_965644225.1 Phytobacter sp. V91
GGTTCAGGCTCCAGGAAATGGTTGAAGGCTACAGACTGGCGATGTCTCTTGATCAGGAGATCTGATCAAGAGACAGCATAAGGAGAGGGGAACCGGCAAATGGACCCTGTACACGATTCTGTGTAAATGCCTTTTCTCAGAAGTGACCGTCCAGGCGGTCACCGAACTCGATAATATGTATTAGTCGCGACTTGATCTGACACTTGACCTTGAAAGGTTGAGAGTTACCGGTTTTGATATGGGTGTCG
>NZ_CBFFRJ010000364.1:0-247 GCF_965644225.1 Phytobacter sp. V91
CGCGCGACTGACTTAAAGGTCAAACCTTTCGGAGTCCCCCGGCAAAGCCGGGGGTTTACCGGACTTAATTAAATGTTTGCCAATATTGGATGCCGGATGAGTAAAAAGTTGTTGCACATTACTTCGTTCGACACACTCACCTTTTTCCATAACGATAATGTCGTTACACACATAAGGAAGGTGCGATTTAATCGGTGGGGTTCAGTGGAGTCCTTATCTGTATTAGCCTTACCTTAGCTGAGCTGTA
>NZ_CBFFRJ010000365.1:0-242 GCF_965644225.1 Phytobacter sp. V91
TGAAAGTCTGATATTCATGATTTTAGCATGATCCTCTGACGGCATGAAATCAAGCAGTTTCAATGATCACGGGTATAGATATGGTGTCCTTATATTGACAATAAATTAAATAGATTCCTTCAGCCAATCTTCAACATTTTGAGTCTGAAGATTGTTTTTCGCATTATAGGGAAGGTGCGATTTAATCGTCAGTTATGAGAACATAAGGCTTTCTTTGCCATAGATTTTTCACGATGCCCGCA
>NZ_CBFFRJ010000366.1:0-242 GCF_965644225.1 Phytobacter sp. V91
TTTCCACCTCTTCTGAGGTCAGCAGATGCCAGCAGGCACCTTCCGGGTCTGCTTCACGGCAGCAGATATAGGTCAACCTGAACCCCGTCGGGGCTTTTCATCCCCCCGGTAAATGCAACATGCGAAAAAAAAAGCCCGTACTTGCGTACGAGCTCTTCTTAAAATATGGCGGTGAGGGGGGGATTCGAACCCCCGATACGTTGCCGTATACACACTTTCCAGGCGTGCTCCTTCAGCCACTC
>NZ_CBFFRJ010000367.1:0-235 GCF_965644225.1 Phytobacter sp. V91
CACGGTACGCCGCATCCTGTTTGTCGAACGCGTCGGTCGACGGCATGGACACCACGCGCGCCTTCACCCCTTCCGCCATCAGTTTTTCGTATGCCGCAACCGCCAGCTCAACTTCTGAACCGGTAGCGATGAAAATCAGCTCCGGCTGGCCAGCACAATCTTTCAGCACATAACCGCCACGGGCGATGTTCGCCAGCTGCTCTGCGCTGCGCTCCTGCTGCGCCAGGTTCTGACG
>NZ_CBFFRJ010000368.1:0-234 GCF_965644225.1 Phytobacter sp. V91
TATTATCGAGTTCGGTGACCGCCTGGACGGTCACTTCTGAGAAAAGGCATTTACACAGAATCGTGTACAGGGTCAAACCCCACGAAAAACGTGGGGTTCGTCAGCAATCTGAAAACGGCAACTTCGGTTGCCGTTTTTAATGTTTTCTCCCTCTCCACGTGGGAGAGATACCGTCTTGCGGTTCAGGCCGCAAGCGGTATTTCAGCGTCGAACATGCGGCCCGATTTCACTACC
>NZ_CBFFRJ010000369.1:0-232 GCF_965644225.1 Phytobacter sp. V91
TAGTGAAATCGGGCCGCATGTTCGACGCTGAAATACCGCTTGCGGCCTGAACCGCAAGACGGTATCTCTCCCACGGGAGAGGGAGCAAACACTAAAAACGACAACTCACGTTGTCGTTTCAGATTGCTGACGAACCCCACGTTTTTCGTGGGGTTTGAGCCTGTACATAAAATTGTGTAATTGCCTGATTTTGATATGTTCAATCCAACATCAAAAGCAGGTTAATTTATGG
>NZ_CBFFRJ010000370.1:0-229 GCF_965644225.1 Phytobacter sp. V91
CTGGCAGTTCCCTACTCTCGCATGGGGAGACCCCACACTACCATCGGCGCTACGGCGTTTCACTTCTGAGTTCGGCATGGGGTCAGGTGGGACCACCGCGCTACTGCCGCCAGACAAATTCTTTTCTAAGCGCCGAACTTTAACCTTAAAACTGGTGCTGATACCCAGAGTCGAACTGGGGACCTCACCCTTACCAAGGGTGCGCTCTACCAACTGAGCCATATCAGCA
>NZ_CBFFRJ010000371.1:0-229 GCF_965644225.1 Phytobacter sp. V91
CCTGACATGATAACTCCTTGTTTATATGATAAATAAACATGTTCTATGTATGTGCACATTTCACTTAAAGTATGAACTCAAATCCATATATTTCAAACCTTTGTTTGAAATAAAAAACAAACAGAATTATCCTATGGACATAATCACGTAATTATTCACAGATTCGACTGGTGTAAATAAAAGAAACCTCGTATATTTTAAAACTTGTTTTACAATATACGAGGTTGAG
>NZ_CBFFRJ010000372.1:0-228 GCF_965644225.1 Phytobacter sp. V91
CAGCTCAGCTAAGGTAAGGCTAATACAGATAAGGACTCCACTGAACCCCACCGATTAAATCGCACCTTCCTTAATAAATAATATCGCATTATTTGGGAAGGGCGAGGATCGCAGGAAGGAAAATGGCAGGTTAATGCCTCACCCCCGCCCAAAATGATCTGAACCCCGAAACCTGGAATCCCAAACCAGTTTTCGGAGGTTCTTATGAAGTACACATTCGAGATTAAA
>NZ_CBFFRJ010000373.1:0-228 GCF_965644225.1 Phytobacter sp. V91
AAACGGCAAAGCAGGACGATGTTGACGTTTACCCGTGTTAACGGCCCCTGACATTTCCTGTGCGGGGTTGTAGTCGATAATGCCCTGCTGAACAGCGTAACGCATGATAGCGGTAGTGCGTTGTTTCAGACGCATAGCCACTTCATTAAAACCCTTATCCTCAACCGCTTTTATCGGCACCAGCAGGTCGCGGGTTTTCAGTTCAGCAACATGGCGATTGCCAATAAC
>NZ_CBFFRJ010000374.1:0-227 GCF_965644225.1 Phytobacter sp. V91
TCTGGCCTCAGGTTTATCCAGCCGTTATCCAAATCAACGTCACTGAGACGGATATGCAGTAATTGATTCTGTCGCATTCCGGTTCTGCTCAGGGTATCCAACGCAGTTAACCAGAACCATGCCGGTCTAAGAGCGTTACGTCGACCTTCCGCTTTTCCTGAACGTTCATCCTGTTCCATTTGCTCCATCAGAAGATAAATTTTTTTTATCTGCATATCCGACAAGGT
>NZ_CBFFRJ010000375.1:0-226 GCF_965644225.1 Phytobacter sp. V91
AAACTGGGAGTGATGTTCCACTACGGGAAGCTGAATATGGCGTTCTGAGTCTTCCCACCATAATCGGGGAAGACCCTCATGTATACAGCTATTGCGGTGCAGGTAATGCCAAGGCAAGGCGATACTTTGCCGCATTCCGGGTCGCTGTTAAGTGTATTAGTCGCGACTTGATCTGACACTTGACCTTGAAAGGTTGAGAGTTACCGGTTTTGATATGGGTGTCGAA
>NZ_CBFFRJ010000376.1:0-225 GCF_965644225.1 Phytobacter sp. V91
ATAAAACGGTCTGCCGATCATGAATACCATCGGAACCGCGAAGCGGTGACGCTCGCCCTGTAAGGGCGCTACTGTTCATACAGTTGCTCGAGATAAGGACTCCACTGAATGCCCACCGATTAAATCGCACCTTCCCTAACCATCGAGACATGGGACGAGAACCTCCATACGGTCGAGGAACTGTTTTTTGCGGGAGGAATAGCTGGCAAGAGCGGGCATCGTGAA
>NZ_CBFFRJ010000377.1:0-225 GCF_965644225.1 Phytobacter sp. V91
ATAAATTAACCTGCTTTTGATGTTGGATTGAACATATCAAAATCAGGCAATTACACAATTTTATGTACAGGCTCACCTGTAAGACTGCACTGGCTTTCTCTCCCTCTCCCCTGAACCGGGCGCGGGCCGTTTTTCTCCCTCTCCCTGTGCTGTCTCTTATACACAAATCCTCCGGCAACATTGTCGGGGGATTTTTTTGAATCTTTTCCCCGTTTGTTGATCTTT
>NZ_CBFFRJ010000378.1:0-224 GCF_965644225.1 Phytobacter sp. V91
ACAAAATATCCTCGTGCCCAGAAAACTTCACCAGTGAAGTTTTTCCCTCTGCCGAACTGCCGGGCTATCGCTATCGCACTTTTCCCCTTCAGATAGCCGACGATTGTCGATACCGAATACTTTGGTGGAATGCTGATGCACATGTGAACATGATCGCGCATCAGATGCCCCTCCAGAATCTGACAGCCTTTCTGGCTCGCAAGCTCATGGAATATTTTGCCCAG
>NZ_CBFFRJ010000379.1:0-217 GCF_965644225.1 Phytobacter sp. V91
TTGACCATTGAAAGATAATTCCTCGCCGTTTTGTCGTAACGTGTTGCAATGCGCCGGTATTCTTTCAGGCGACCAAAGCACCTCTCAACAACGTTGCGATTGCGGTAGGCTTCACGATCGAGTGGTGAACGACCATCTGCGGCCATTTTTTCATTGGATTTACGCGGGATGACTGCTTTTATCCCTCTTCTTTTCAGTTCGTTACGTAACGCATGCC
>NZ_CBFFRJ010000380.1:0-215 GCF_965644225.1 Phytobacter sp. V91
GCTGCGATTATTTTTGTACATTCTGCTGCCGGAACACTGGCATAGGTAATGGTAAACGCAGAGTTAGCGACACCGCTTGGACCTTCTGTCGAAGTCGCAAGCGTTACTTTCCCCTTGAAAACGTTGACAACAGATGTCGCTGACCCTGTGCCAATTAACATGTTATCCGGGAAAATTTTAGCGTTTGTTGCCACAGTATTGGTTAATCCGGAATA
>NZ_CBFFRJ010000381.1:0-208 GCF_965644225.1 Phytobacter sp. V91
TGTCATCGTATGGTAAATGAACAAAGAACCGCCCAAAACACTGAAAACGATAGATGAACGGCAATCATTGTAGTCATTAACAGAACTTTGAATGATTAAATCGCACCTTCCTTAGCTGTATTAGCTGTATTAGCTGTACTAGCTCAGACCTGATCTGACAGTTACCGGTTATTTATACAGGTGTCTGTCAGATTAAATCTGGTTCAGA
>NZ_CBFFRJ010000382.1:0-207 GCF_965644225.1 Phytobacter sp. V91
ATAACTTAATCATGAACCGGTAAAAATAGCGTATAAATGCCAGGTATCTGAGGAAGCGGCAATTTCCGACGTCTGAGGGGTTTGACGGTCAATGATGTAAAAAACCACGCCAAGACGATAACTTTCTGTTTTTAATTGTACTAGCTCAGACCTGATCTGACAGTTACCGGTTATTTATACAGGTGTCTGTCAGATTAAATCTGGTTC
>NZ_CBFFRJ010000383.1:0-206 GCF_965644225.1 Phytobacter sp. V91
CAGTTTAATCTCGAATGTGTACTTCATAAGAACCTCCGAAAACTGGTTTGGGATTCCAGGTTTCGGGGTTCAGATCACCCTGGGGAGAGATACCGTCTTGCGGTTCAGGCCGCAAGCGGTATTTCAGCGTCGAACATGCGGCCCGATTTCACTACCCCATAAGCCAGCTGGAGCAGCTTTCTCATTCCCGCACAGACCTGCTCTTT
>NZ_CBFFRJ010000384.1:0-205 GCF_965644225.1 Phytobacter sp. V91
ATGGAAACCGCCAGTCCGTTCCCCGGAGGGGGACATGGTCTGGCAAAAGTGTAGCGGTATTAGGATCAGCTATTTAGGCTTTTATTTATTCGAATTTGTTTTAGCAGAGGGATTGCTTTTAACACCTCATTTGTACTAGCTCAGACCTGATCTGACAGTTACCGGTTATTTATACAGGTGTCTGTCAGATTAAATCTGGTTCAGA
>NZ_CBFFRJ010000385.1:0-205 GCF_965644225.1 Phytobacter sp. V91
GGCGAGGAATTATCTTTCAATGGTCAAGCTGGGTTGCATCCGATTGTTTTACAATAGGTTATGCAATTAAGGGACACAGCCTAAGGTGGAATGCTTTCGAAAAAATTATTGTCTGGTGCACCACAAATTATGGAAGGTGCGATTTAATCGTCAATTATGAGAACATAACCCTTTCTTTGACATAGACTTTTCACGATGCCCGCTC
>NZ_CBFFRJ010000386.1:0-204 GCF_965644225.1 Phytobacter sp. V91
CATCCTGCATCTTGAAGTTACTTGGGTATAGGTTGTTTAAGCACTACCATCCTGCATCTTGAAGTTACTTGGGTATAAAGGTTGCTCACTTATTTCCACACCATAAATGAAATCAATATTATTAAAGGATTAAGGAAGGTGCGATTTAATCGGTGGGGTTCAGTGGAGTCCTTATCTGTATTAGCCTTACCTTAGCTGAGCTGT
>NZ_CBFFRJ010000387.1:0-203 GCF_965644225.1 Phytobacter sp. V91
TCCATCAGAAGATAAATTTTTTTTATCTGCATATCCGACAAGGTCTTTTTTCTTTTCACATCGGGACGGGCAATCGCACCATTAAAGGGATTCTCCCGATATGAAAAATAACCCTGGGCTATGGCGTGGTTAAAAATCGCTCTCATATGAGCCACTTTATTATTCCATGTTCGCTTACTCAGCGTATTGTCTGCTATAACGCT
>NZ_CBFFRJ010000388.1:0-201 GCF_965644225.1 Phytobacter sp. V91
AACAACATAACAAAGGGATATATCAATGAGAATAAAAAAGAAAGGTTTTTCTTTACTGGAATTGATTCTGGTATTAGCGATTGCATCAGCAGTTTCGTTTATGCGTTTTCAGGATCTAAAACATGAACAGGAAAATACGCAGGCCAAAATAGCAGGAGAACAAATCAGGCAGCTTGGCGAGGCGGTAAACAGTTATATCAG
>NZ_CBFFRJ010000389.1:0-200 GCF_965644225.1 Phytobacter sp. V91
GGCCGTCGGGCCCACAACGCCTGCTCCAGCGCATCCAGTACGAACGTCGTTTCCATCGATGACGACACCCGCCAGCCCACGATACGACCCGCGAACACGTCGATGATGAACGCCACGTAAGCAAAGCCCTGCCAGGTGCTGACGTACGTGAAGTCTGCCACCCACAACTGGTCTGGTCGTTCAGCCACGAACTGGCGGTT
>NZ_CBFFRJ010000390.1:0-200 GCF_965644225.1 Phytobacter sp. V91
GTGGTGACCACTTTTTCAGTCAGGCCTGTCGCTGCATCAACCGCAATATGCGCTTTCATACCAAAGTACCACTGATTTCCTTTACGGGTCTGGTGCATCTCCGGGTCACGTTGCCCGGATTTATTCTTTACAGAGCAGGGCGCGGAGATGATGGTGGCATCGATAATCACCCCCTTACGCATCATCAGTCCTGCCTGCTT
>NZ_CBFFRJ010000391.1:0-197 GCF_965644225.1 Phytobacter sp. V91
GTTCAGGCTCCAGGAAATGGTTGAAGGCTACAGACTGGCGATGTCTCTTGATCAGGAGATCTGATCAAGAGACAGCCATTCAGGGAGAGGGTTGGGGTGAGGGGGAACATACGGCTCCGATGGGACCCTGTACACGATTCTGTGTAAATGCCTTTTCTCAGAAGTGACCGTCCAGGCGGTCACCGAACTCGATAATA
>NZ_CBFFRJ010000392.1:0-195 GCF_965644225.1 Phytobacter sp. V91
CAGACCGCTTAGTGACTCCCGCTTTTCTGCCCCGCGGTATCCGGCATCAGCAAACACCACGTCCACCGGCTCCGTAATCAGATTTTCCGCCTGATTAAGGTCATGCTCATTTGCGGCGGTGGTGACCACTTTTTCAGTCAGGCCTGTCGCTGCATCAACCGCAATATGCGCTTTCATACCAAAGTACCACTGATT
>NZ_CBFFRJ010000393.1:0-195 GCF_965644225.1 Phytobacter sp. V91
AGAGTCCATGTTCGCGAAAGTGTCCATGGTAGAAAACACGGGCAAAAATAAAAGACGGTCTGGATGAGACGCTTACGCCATTTGTAACTCTCTTTCTCTTTATAAAGGCGTTGTTTTTGCTGATGTTTCTTACCGTAATCTGCCGTCGCACGGCACCAGCGTTGCTGGTCGATGAGGCCGACCACACGGGCGCTG
>NZ_CBFFRJ010000394.1:0-194 GCF_965644225.1 Phytobacter sp. V91
GATTCGACACCCATATCAAAACCGGTAACTCTCAACCTTTCAAGGTCAAGTGTCAGATCAAGTCGCGACTAATACAACTAAGCCGCCAGTTGAAAAGAAAACGGCCCCGCGGGGCCGTTCAGATTGCTGACGAACCCCATGTTTTTCGTGGGGTTTTGTTTTTGTAGCGACCGCAGGTCGCGATCGCGATATTT
>NZ_CBFFRJ010000395.1:0-193 GCF_965644225.1 Phytobacter sp. V91
TGGGGTAGTGAAATCGGGCCGCATGTTCGACGCTGAAATACCGCTTGCGGCCTGAACCGCAAGACGGTATCTCTCCCTAAAAGGGAGAGGGGGAAAGGCCCGCTCGATCAGTCCCCTCACCTGTACTAGCTCAGACCTGATCTGACAGTTACCGGTTATTTATACAGGTGTCTGTCAGATTAAATCTGGTTCA
>NZ_CBFFRJ010000396.1:0-192 GCF_965644225.1 Phytobacter sp. V91
GGGTGATGACGGGATCGAACCGCCGACCCCCTCCTTGTAAGGGAGGTGCTCTCCCAGCTGAGCTAATCACCCACTTCGGTACTACATTGTAATGCAAGAAATCCAGCTGGCGAGAAAGTGGTGGGTGATGACGGGATCGAACCGCCGACCCCCTCCTTGTAAGGGAGGTGCTCTCCCAGCTGAGCTAATCAC
>NZ_CBFFRJ010000397.1:0-191 GCF_965644225.1 Phytobacter sp. V91
TTTATTATCGAGTTCGGTGACCGCCTGGACGGTCACTTCTGAGAAAAGGCATTTACACAGAATCGTGTACAGGGTCATCGAGCCGGTGCGTGCCGGTTTTCTCCCTCTCCCTGTGGGCTGTCTCTTGATCAGATCTCCTGATCAAGAGACATCGCCAGTCTGTAGCCTTCAACCATTTCCTGGAGCCTGAA
>NZ_CBFFRJ010000398.1:0-190 GCF_965644225.1 Phytobacter sp. V91
TGAACCAGATTTAATCTGACAGACACCTGTATAAATAACCGGTAACTGTCAGATCAGGTCTGAGCTAGTACATTTTACTATCACACTTTAACCTTACTATAAATCCTTGCAACATATACCCGTGATCATTGAAACTGCTTGATTTCATGCCGTCAGAGGATCATGCTAAAATCATGAATATCAGACTTTC
>NZ_CBFFRJ010000399.1:0-188 GCF_965644225.1 Phytobacter sp. V91
TTATTATCGAGTTCGGTGACCGCCTGGACGGTCACTTCTGAGAAAAGGCATTTACACAGAATCGTGTACAGGGTCTCACAGGTCGCACAAAACGGTTCCCTCTCCCTTTTGTGATCTGAACCCCATAACCTGGAACAGGTTCAGGTCAGAGAGTGCGACTGAGTCCGATAATTTACCGGACTCAGTCC
>NZ_CBFFRJ010000400.1:0-185 GCF_965644225.1 Phytobacter sp. V91
TACAGCTCAGCTAAGGTAAGGCTAATACAGATAAGGACTCCACTGAACCCCACCGATTAAATCGCACCTTCCTAAATTGATTATTGATTTATAAGTGATTTATTTTTTGTTTTGAACTTATCTGACAATTCCAGAATCAGAATTGTCAGATTGGTACGTAACTTTTAATGTAACTTTTTTGATTT
>NZ_CBFFRJ010000401.1:0-185 GCF_965644225.1 Phytobacter sp. V91
TTATACAACCCTTGATTGTTATTTTTTAGCCCTGTTTATTCAGCGTAATATCCGTCAGGATTTTTCGTTGGTTTTCAGGGCTTTTTTATTGACTTTTTATTCATATCGATTACTACATAATTAAAACAACATAACAAAGGGATATATCAATGAGAATAAAAAAGAAAGGTTTTTCTTTACTGGAA
>NZ_CBFFRJ010000402.1:0-179 GCF_965644225.1 Phytobacter sp. V91
CATAAATTAACCTGCTTTTGATGTTGGATTGAACATATCAAAATCAGGCAATTACACAATTTTATGTACAGGCTCGAAAATCATTCAAAAAAATAAGTCCGTTAAGGAAGGTGCGATTTAATCGGTGGGGTTCAGTGGAGTCCTTAGCTGTATTAGCCTTACCTTAGCTGAGCTGTATT
>NZ_CBFFRJ010000403.1:0-179 GCF_965644225.1 Phytobacter sp. V91
GGGCATCGTGAAAAATCTATGGCAAAGAAAGCCTTATGTTCTCATAACTGACGATTAAATCGCACCTTCCCTAAGTCACAGTCCCCATATTATTAATGGAAATATACCCAAGTAACTTCAAGATGCAGGATGGTAGTACTTAAACAAGTTAACCTTACTGTTGCCTTGGGGCAGCTCCT
>NZ_CBFFRJ010000404.1:0-177 GCF_965644225.1 Phytobacter sp. V91
TACTGAAAATGTTAGGGAAAGAATACAGTAATATGGTCATGGATGACTGACCATATTACTGGGGATCACTCAGCCCCGGAGGGGCGAGGGGACCGATCGAGCCGAGCCTGTACATAAAATTGTGTAATTGCCTGATTTTGATATGTTCAATCCAACATCAAAAGCAGGTTAATTTAT
>NZ_CBFFRJ010000405.1:0-177 GCF_965644225.1 Phytobacter sp. V91
TGAACCAGATTTAATCTGACAGACACCTGTATAAATAACCGGTAACTGTCAGATCAGGTCTGAGCTAGTACACATAAATAGCAGTACCCCCGTTTAGGGACTGTCTCTTGATCAGATCTCCTGATCAAGAGACATCGCCAGTCTGTAGCCTTCAACCATTTCCTGGAGCCTGAACCA
>NZ_CBFFRJ010000406.1:0-175 GCF_965644225.1 Phytobacter sp. V91
CCATAAATTAACCTGCTTTTGATGTTGGATTGAACATATCAAAATCAGGCAATTACACAATTTTATGTACAGGCTCCAAAAAATAAAGCCCGGTTTCCCGTAATGCCGATCAGTTAAGGATCGGTTGACCGATCCTTAATCTGCGGCACTATAACGGCTTCCACAACAGGGAGCC
>NZ_CBFFRJ010000407.1:0-170 GCF_965644225.1 Phytobacter sp. V91
AAGCCCTGCCAGGTGCTGACGTACGTGAAGTCTGCCACCCACAACTGGTCTGGTCGTTCAGCCACGAACTGGCGGTTTACCCGGTCACCTGCGGCAGCGTCTTTTCGGCTGACGGTAGTCCTGACCTTTTTGCCCCGGAGTACCCCGGCAAGCCCCATGGCCTTCATCAG
>NZ_CBFFRJ010000408.1:0-170 GCF_965644225.1 Phytobacter sp. V91
CTGATGAAGGCCATGGGGCTTGCCGGGGTACTCCGGGGCAAAAAGGTCAGGACTACCGTCAGCCGAAAAGACGCTGCTGCAGATGACCGTGTGAACCGCCAGTTCGTGGCTGAACGACCAGACCAGTTGTGGGTGGCAGACTTCACGTACGTCAGCACCTGGCAGGGCTT
>NZ_CBFFRJ010000409.1:0-169 GCF_965644225.1 Phytobacter sp. V91
CGACACCCATATCAAAACCGGTAACTCTCAACCTTTCAAGGTCAAGTGTCAGATCAAGTCGCGACTAATACAGATTACCCCCTCCGGCTGGCAGCTGTCTCTTATACACAAATCCTCCGGCAACATTGTCGGGGGATTTTTTTGAATCTTTTCCCCGTTTGTTGATCTT
>NZ_CBFFRJ010000410.1:0-169 GCF_965644225.1 Phytobacter sp. V91
TATTATCGAGTTCGGTGACCGCCTGGACGGTCACTTCTGAGAAAAGGCATTTACACAGAATCGTGTACAGGGTCAAAAAACCCGCTTCGGCGGGTTCAGATTGCTGACGAACCCCACGTTTTTCGTGGGGTTTTGTTTTTGTAGCGACCGCAGGTCGCGATCGCGATAT
>NZ_CBFFRJ010000411.1:0-167 GCF_965644225.1 Phytobacter sp. V91
CCGGGCGCTGAAATGTGCTGCCGGTGCGCAAAAAAACATCCCGATATCACCGGAGATAATGGGCTGGGTCGCTCTCGCGGTGGTTTTGGCACCAAAATCCATCTGGCGACAGACGGAAGTGGTCTGCCGTTAAACATCGTACTGAGTCCCGGTCAGGCTCACGAAAG
>NZ_CBFFRJ010000412.1:0-167 GCF_965644225.1 Phytobacter sp. V91
GATACAGACATGAATATTTTGAATAATATTCTTAATAACAAATCAATACCGGATGATATTAATGTGGTAGACATTAATAAATTTAAAAACAAATCAAAAAAGTTACATTAAAAGTTACGTACCAATCTGACAATTCTGATTCTGGAATTGTCAGATAAGTTCAAAAC
>NZ_CBFFRJ010000413.1:0-166 GCF_965644225.1 Phytobacter sp. V91
AAGAGGCTGACAAGCTGCGTAAACACCTCGACGCTGCCGAGAAGAAGTATGTTGTACATGGACTGATTTTCCTCAATTATGGGGATTTATAATGAAAAATAAATTTTTCTCTAACCCTAATGATGAGGGATTATCGATATGATGGTTATCAACTGCTCCGCAGCAG
>NZ_CBFFRJ010000414.1:0-165 GCF_965644225.1 Phytobacter sp. V91
CAGCGCCCGTGTGGTCGGCCTCATCGACCAGCAACGCTGGTGCCGTGCGACGGCAGATTACGGTAAGAAACATCAGCGAAAACAACGCCTTTATAAAGAGAAAGAGAGTTACAAATGGCAGCAGGCTTCTGAGCATATGGCGCAGCGACTGGGTGCAAACCAGTC
>NZ_CBFFRJ010000415.1:0-162 GCF_965644225.1 Phytobacter sp. V91
CCGGAAGATATCCGGCTGACCCGGACGAACGGGTTCTGGAAAAGCCTGGTCCTGTCGGTGGACGGAACGGACGACAGTGTCACCCTGAGCCTGTACATAAAATTGTGTAATTGCCTGATTTTGATATGTTCAATCCAACATCAAAAGCAGGTTAATTTATGG
>NZ_CBFFRJ010000416.1:0-161 GCF_965644225.1 Phytobacter sp. V91
CTTTCGCTCACCGTTGCGAGGTGGCGTATATTACGCTTTCCTCTTTCAGAGTCAAGCGCTTATTTTCGCTTTTCTCTGCGAGGTTCTCAGTGGAACCCCGCTGACCCGGCGGCGTGTGTGCCGTTGTTCCGTGTCAGTGGAGGCGCATTATAGGGAGTTAT
>NZ_CBFFRJ010000417.1:0-158 GCF_965644225.1 Phytobacter sp. V91
CCGAGGAATTCCGGAAGCAGCGGGCCAAAGGCTTCAATCGCATTCTGGGACGCTTTACGGCTGGCGATTTTCGACGGATTCGCCTGCAGTTTCGCGATAAATTCGTTCGCTTTCGCATCGAAGTCGGATGGCAGTTCACCGCTCATACGACGGGTGAA
>NZ_CBFFRJ010000418.1:0-158 GCF_965644225.1 Phytobacter sp. V91
CATAAATTAACCTGCTTTTGATGTTGGATTGAACATATCAAAATCAGGCAATTACACAATTTTATGTACAGGCTCTGGGGTTTTTGTTTTTGTAGCGACCGCAGGTCGCGATCGCGATATTTTCCTGTCTTTCTGCCCCGGCTTTTCTACTGCGCTGT
>NZ_CBFFRJ010000419.1:0-158 GCF_965644225.1 Phytobacter sp. V91
TTATATTCGTTGGTACAACGGGTTCGATTTGTTTTGTACCATCATGTGGAGGGCTGAAACATGGCGCTTACTGACGTAAAAATAAAAAAATCAAAGCACTCTGATAAGCCCGTCAAGCTCACTGACGGCTTTGGCATGTACCTGCTTTTGCATCCAAA
>NZ_CBFFRJ010000420.1:0-158 GCF_965644225.1 Phytobacter sp. V91
AGAAGTGAAACGCCGTAGCGCCGATGGTAGTGTGGGGTCTCCCCATGCGAGAGTAGGGAACTGCCAGGCATCAAATTTAGTGTGCTGATATGGCTCAGTTGGTAGAGCGCACCCTTGGTAAGGGTGAGGTCCCCAGTTCGACTCTGGGTATCAGCACC
>NZ_CBFFRJ010000421.1:0-155 GCF_965644225.1 Phytobacter sp. V91
TGTATGTTTAAAGTCACTTCAGTTACCCGCCACCAGGCGGGTACACTGCTACCGTGTTTGACCTGATGCCACAGCCCCTTAACCCTCTGGGTTTTCAAGCCCGCGGGAGAGCTTATGGCGTGGCATCAGTTTTCCTGTAAACCCGAACAGCTGCC
>NZ_CBFFRJ010000422.1:0-155 GCF_965644225.1 Phytobacter sp. V91
TGCAGCATCGCTTTTATCCGTCTTATTGCGGGTCAGTTCAGTCTTGCCAAAAGCGCTGATGCGCGCCGGATTTTCGATGCTTACCCTGCAGCCGCTGTCAGCCAGCAGAGTGGCAAGTTCAGCGCTATAGCAACCGGTGGCTTCCATGCATACGT
>NZ_CBFFRJ010000423.1:0-155 GCF_965644225.1 Phytobacter sp. V91
TGAAAGGCACGATGAAGTGTGATCTACTGGTTGCGCTAACAAATCAGAAGAGACCTCATCGTGCCTTTACAGA
The DNA here is from genome assembly GCF_965644225.1 of Phytobacter sp. V91. Classification (NCBI taxonomy): domain Bacteria; kingdom Pseudomonadati; phylum Pseudomonadota; class Gammaproteobacteria; order Enterobacterales; family Enterobacteriaceae; genus Phytobacter; species Phytobacter sp. V91. Next base: position 74 of record NZ_CBFFRJ010000423.1, read on the forward strand.
CAGTGTGCCAGAAATTCTTTTCCTCGTCTTTACGTGGGATTCATTCCTTCCGCATTAATATTCTCACCTCCATGGCCGTCGC
>NZ_CBFFRJ010000424.1:0-155 GCF_965644225.1 Phytobacter sp. V91
CGGAAGCACACAAGTCCCCTGACCCGACCCACAAAGGTCCAGCCCAGCTGGCTGATGTGGCGGAACCAGTCAGTCCGAAAGCCGGCATCGGTAATAATCGTGACAGCTTTTCCTGCCGGAACAGCAGCACGCAGGCGGTCCAGGAAAGCGCACTG
>NZ_CBFFRJ010000425.1:0-155 GCF_965644225.1 Phytobacter sp. V91
CGGAAGCACACAAGTCCCCTGACCCGACCCACAAAGGTCCAGCCCAGCTGGCTGATGTGGCGGAACCAGTCAGTCCGGAAGCCGGCATCGGTAATAATCGTGACAGCTTTTCCTGCCGGAACAGCAGCACGCAGGCGGTCCAGGAAAGCGCACTG
>NZ_CBFFRJ010000426.1:0-155 GCF_965644225.1 Phytobacter sp. V91
TTCCACGCGGGCAGCAGCCAGTGGCGGTTACAACCCTGCAGGTTCAGCGTCAGCAGCAGGTCTGCGCTGTAGAACAGCTTGTCAAACAGCGTAATGGAGTTATCCGGGATGGTGGTGAGCATTGAGTGGGCCAGCAGGGTTTCGCTCCGCCGGTA
>NZ_CBFFRJ010000427.1:0-155 GCF_965644225.1 Phytobacter sp. V91
TTCCACGCGGGCAGCAGCCAGTGGCGGTTACAACCCTGCAGGTTCAGCGTCAGCAGCAGGTCTGCGCTGTAGAACAGTTTGTCAAACAGCGTAATGGAGTTATCCGGGATGGTGGTGAGCATTGAGTGGGCCAGCAGGGTTTCGCTCCGCCGGTA
>NZ_CBFFRJ010000428.1:0-155 GCF_965644225.1 Phytobacter sp. V91
AACAGCATAAAGGACAGAAGGGTGCTGTCCTATGTGAGGCTGGCAGTTGAGGTCCTGCGGCAGGATGCCAGAATAGTGAGGCGGATGAATATATTTAACATACTGAAAATGTTAGGGAAAGAATACAGTAATATGGTCATGGATGACTGACCATA
>NZ_CBFFRJ010000429.1:0-155 GCF_965644225.1 Phytobacter sp. V91
CTTGCCTGTTCCGTGTTTTCCACCTCTTCTGAGGTCAGCAGATGCCAGCAGGCACCTTCCGGGTCTGCTTCACGGCAACAGATATAGGTCAACGACAGCGGTGCTTCTCCGGTTGATTTTTTCAGCTGCACATCGCTGTAGCTGATGAACATTTG
>NZ_CBFFRJ010000430.1:0-155 GCF_965644225.1 Phytobacter sp. V91
GTTCGTTTACTGTCGTACCATCGCCCCAGTTTTGCCAGAGACAAACTGGCCCATTTCAGCGTCGGCGGGCTTTCCGGCAGTGCTTTTCCTTCCTGCTTCACCCACAACAACTTCCATTCCTCCGGACTCAGTACCGACTCACAGCTTTCGTTCTG
>NZ_CBFFRJ010000431.1:0-155 GCF_965644225.1 Phytobacter sp. V91
TGCTTACTGGTGCCGATATTGCCCAGTTCGTCAGCGGCCGAACGGTGACCAAAATTAAGCGTGGTGGTGTCTTCCAGCGCAAGCAGGAGCGAGTGTTCAGGAGCGGCTCTGGCCGTCGCAGCAAAACCCGCGTCAGCGATGGCATCAGGTAAAAC
>NZ_CBFFRJ010000432.1:0-155 GCF_965644225.1 Phytobacter sp. V91
CCCGAAACCTGGAATCCCAAACCAGTTTTCGGAGGTTCTTATGAAGTACACATTCGAGATTAAACTGTCCGCCGTCCGGGCGTATCTGGAAGGCGGTAACAGCCTCACATCTACCGCACGCCAGTTCGGCTGTCCCGAGCCCTCTCTTCGTGCCT
>NZ_CBFFRJ010000433.1:0-155 GCF_965644225.1 Phytobacter sp. V91
GTGGTCGGCCTCATCGACCAGCAACGCTGGTGCCGTGCGACGGCAGATTACGGTAAGAAACATCAGCGAAAACAACGTCTTTATAAAGAGAAAGAGAGTTACAAATGGCAGCAGGCTTCTGAGCATATGGCGCAGCGACTGGGTGCAAACCAGTC
>NZ_CBFFRJ010000434.1:0-155 GCF_965644225.1 Phytobacter sp. V91
AGCTTTCGTTCTGCGTTTCCTCACTCACACCTCCCTGTCGTAACGCCAGCACTCTCACCGCCACGAACGCCAGGATTATCACCATTCGCTCCAGATTGTCCCGCGTCTGCATCCGCAACTGTTCCACCTGTGCTCCACCGCTTTTCCATGCCTTG
>NZ_CBFFRJ010000435.1:0-155 GCF_965644225.1 Phytobacter sp. V91
GTGGTCGGCCTCATCGACCAGCAACGCTGGTGCCGTGCGACGGCGGATTACGGTAAGAAACATCAGCGAAAACAACGACTTTATAAAGAGAAAGAGAGTTACAAATGGCAGCAGGCTTCTGAGCATATGGCGCAGCGACTGGGTGCAAACCAGTC
>NZ_CBFFRJ010000436.1:0-155 GCF_965644225.1 Phytobacter sp. V91
TATAATAAGCTGTCTTTTGTAAAAGCAATGAGACTCATCGAGCAGGTTATATCTGCGAACAGATTAGCTTTTGACTCCACTGATAATATTCCTGATACAGACATGAATATTTTGAATAATATTCTTAATAACAAATCAATACCGGATGATATTAA
>NZ_CBFFRJ010000437.1:0-155 GCF_965644225.1 Phytobacter sp. V91
GCAGTCTGCGGGAGCAGCGTGACGACCTTCTGAAAACGGAGATAAAGCGCGTGTACGATGAAAACCACAGAGTATATAGCGTACGCAAAGTGTGGCGTCAGTTACTCCGGGAGCACATCAGCGTGGCCAGATGTACGGTGGCACGGCTGATGAAG
>NZ_CBFFRJ010000438.1:0-155 GCF_965644225.1 Phytobacter sp. V91
GGGGCACTCTGTCTGAACGACATCGCACGGACAGTGACCGGCGATTATGCGCAGATTAATGCCAGAACCATTTGTGATTTTTTTATCGCCATCCGGCAGACTTACCCGGTCAGGCAGAGAGTACATCTCATACTGGATGGTGCGCCGTATCACCG
>NZ_CBFFRJ010000439.1:0-155 GCF_965644225.1 Phytobacter sp. V91
TTCTTTACAGAGCAGGGCGCGGAGATGATGGTGGCATCGATAATCACCCCCTTACGCATCATCAGTCCTGCCTGCTTCAGTTTAAGGTTAATCAGTGCCAGCACCTGTTCACCGGCGTTATGTTTCTCCAGAAAATGACGGAAATTCATGATGGT
>NZ_CBFFRJ010000440.1:0-155 GCF_965644225.1 Phytobacter sp. V91
ACCAGCACCTGACGCTGTTTCATCAGCGCCGCCATACGTACCGCGTTACGCGCATATTCCACAAACATCAGGAAGGTGGAGGTGTACGGCAGGAAGCCGCCGTGCAGGGAGACACCGTTGGCAATCGCGGTCATACCGAACTCACGCACGCCGTA
>NZ_CBFFRJ010000441.1:0-155 GCF_965644225.1 Phytobacter sp. V91
TGCAGCTTATTTGGAAAGAAAAAGTTCCGCTCTCAACAGATGTGGGTATCCCCATCAGTGCAAATACAACATTCACATAAGCCTGGGCTGATCCTGATGTATTTTTTGTTCCCGGTGGCTTGATAGGTACCATTGCCTGTATGCGGGACCAGGTT
>NZ_CBFFRJ010000442.1:0-155 GCF_965644225.1 Phytobacter sp. V91
AGTTTTTTTGCTTCATCCCGGCGTTGTCTTGCGTCAGAAAGAGAAACAGCAGGGTAAACACCGATAGAGAAAAGTTTCTGCTTCCCTTCGAAACGGTAGGCCATTTGCCAGTATTTCGAACCTTTAGGGGTAACACGGAGGAACATACCAAAGCC
>NZ_CBFFRJ010000443.1:0-155 GCF_965644225.1 Phytobacter sp. V91
AGTTTTTTTGCTTCATCCCGGCGTTGTCTTGCGTCAGAAAGAGAAACAGCAGGGTAAACACCGATAGAGAAAAGTTTTTGCTTCCCTTCGAAACGGTAGGCCATTTGCCAGTATTTCGAACCTTTAGGGGTAACACGGAGGAACATACCAAAGCC
>NZ_CBFFRJ010000444.1:0-155 GCF_965644225.1 Phytobacter sp. V91
TTTCACGTTCCAGCTCCTTGAGACGCTGGCGTTCAGTGGTGGTGAGTCCGCCGTCACCGGCATCACGTTCATGCTGGTGAAGCCAGGTGCGAAGCGTCTCCGGTGTACAGCCGATTTTGGGGGCGACAGAGCTGATGGCAGCCCATTGTGAGTCA
>NZ_CBFFRJ010000445.1:0-155 GCF_965644225.1 Phytobacter sp. V91
GAGCTGTCGAATCAATGATAATTTCCAGACACTTAAACCAGCATCATTGTGATGATTGGTTATATAAAAATCCCAAGGAATACAAGATGAATGATGGTATGAACCGCCGTACCTTTATTATTGAACTTGCCGCTCTGGGGGCGTTTGCGGCAATG
>NZ_CBFFRJ010000446.1:0-155 GCF_965644225.1 Phytobacter sp. V91
TTATTGCGTTCCTGATGCCCCATCTGGCGTTCAACGGCGTCTTTTGACCATAAGCCAGACTCTATCAGGGAGCTACACGCCATTGTACGGAAACCATGACCGCAGACTTCCTTCTGAGTATCGTAGCCCATTGTACGTAACGCCTTGTTGACCGT
>NZ_CBFFRJ010000447.1:0-155 GCF_965644225.1 Phytobacter sp. V91
TTCTTTACAGAGCAGGGCGCGGAGATGATGGTGGCATCGATAATCACCCCCTTACGCATCATCAGTCCTGCCTGCTTTAGTTTAAGGTTAATCAGTGCCAGCACCTGTTCACCGGCGTTATGTTTCTCCAGAAAATGACGGAAATTCATGATGGT
>NZ_CBFFRJ010000448.1:0-155 GCF_965644225.1 Phytobacter sp. V91
TTATCCGGGAAAATTTTAGCGTTTGTTGCCACAGTATTGGTTAATCCGGAATAACTGGATGCGGAGGTATACAGTGCCTTAACCCCCGCCTGTATCGTGGCAATATTCTTTGATTCCGCTTCCGCACGCTGGGAAGCCTGAACTTTGGGATACAC
>NZ_CBFFRJ010000449.1:0-155 GCF_965644225.1 Phytobacter sp. V91
TTTAGCCTGCGGCAGGCAACCGTCGGTAGACCCCACACGCTCACGAAGTGAGTGTATAAGTGGGCATTGTTTTTTCTTACAATGTAAAACCCTCTACTTAATTAATACGAAATATATGAATGCCTGTAAAACAAAACGCCAAATTAAGCGGCGCA
>NZ_CBFFRJ010000450.1:0-155 GCF_965644225.1 Phytobacter sp. V91
TGGTGCTGTTCTCGTAGAAGGTGTCCTGACCGCCACCGGCATTAAACAGGTAGGTGTCGCTGCCGGTGCCGCCTTCAGGCGTATCGTTGCCTGTGCCGCCATGGAGACTGTCATTGCCGCTGCCGCCATACAGTGTGTCATTGCCTTCTCCGCCA
>NZ_CBFFRJ010000451.1:0-155 GCF_965644225.1 Phytobacter sp. V91
CCGATTTTGGGGGCGACAGAGCTGATGGCAGCCCATTGTGAGTCATAGTCGTTCTGGCCTTCGATAACCAGACGAACGGCCCGCTGACGGACCTCAGGGGAAAAGCGCGTATTTTTAGTCATCCTGTTTACCTCTCTCTCAAAGAGTTTAGTCTC
>NZ_CBFFRJ010000452.1:0-155 GCF_965644225.1 Phytobacter sp. V91
TGCAGCTTATTTGGAAAGAAAAAGTTCCGCTCTCAACAGATGTGGGTATCCCCATCAGTGCAAATACAACATTCACAGAAGCCTGGGCTGATCCTGATGTATTTTTTGTTCCCGGTGGCTTGATAGGTACCATTGCCTGTATGCGGGACCAGGTT
>NZ_CBFFRJ010000453.1:0-155 GCF_965644225.1 Phytobacter sp. V91
CCGGCAGTGACACTGGAATATGTTGAAACTGATCTCAACAGGGTGAGGATGATGCTTGAAGAGATGGAGGCAGCTTAGCCGCATTACTTAAGTTAAATACAGCTGAACAGGATCAAAAAGAGGAGAAATTATGGTGGTTTTATTTACAGAAGATT
>NZ_CBFFRJ010000454.1:0-155 GCF_965644225.1 Phytobacter sp. V91
TGGTGCTGTTCTCGTAGAAGGTGTCCTGACCGCCACCGGCATTAAACAGGTAGGTGTCGCTGCCGGTGCCGCCTTCAAGCGTATCGTTGCCTGTGCCGCCATGGAGACTGTCATTGCCGCTGCCGCCATACAGTGTGTCATTGCCTTCTCCGCCA
>NZ_CBFFRJ010000455.1:0-154 GCF_965644225.1 Phytobacter sp. V91
CGAGAGCGACCCAGCCCATTATCTCCGGTGATATCGGGATGTTTTTTTGCGCACCGGCAGCACATTTCAGCGCCCGGATATTGCTACCATCCAGTGCAGTGGCCGACCAGTCCACGAGGCCATGTGCATCCAGAGCTGAAAGTAACTTGTTGAA
>NZ_CBFFRJ010000456.1:0-154 GCF_965644225.1 Phytobacter sp. V91
AGAGGCAAAAGAAGAGGCAAACGCGCTGCGGCTGACGAAATGGGGCAAAAAGGTGTATGCCCGGCGTAAGGAAACGGGTAAGCGTCTCATCCAGACCGTCTTTTATTTTTGCCCGTGTTTTCTACCATGGACACTTTCGCGAACATGGACTCTA
>NZ_CBFFRJ010000457.1:0-154 GCF_965644225.1 Phytobacter sp. V91
TAGAGTCCATGTTCGCGAAAGTGTCCATGGTAGAAAACACGGGCAAAAATAAAAGACGGTCTGGATGAGACGCTTACAAAAAAGCCGCTGCCCGCCGTAAAAAAGAAGCCCGGAAGCGCAGCCGGTGTTAAGAACGTGAAGGTGAGCACCACCG
>NZ_CBFFRJ010000458.1:0-154 GCF_965644225.1 Phytobacter sp. V91
AGTTTAATCTCGAATGTGTACTTCATAAGAACCTCCGAAAACTGGTTTGGGATTCCAGGTTTCGGGGTTCAGATCAGTTTTGGGAGAGCAGCTGTGTTTAAAGTCAATGGGTGGCAGCTAACCTGCCGCCCATTTTGTATTGTCACGCACCATG
>NZ_CBFFRJ010000459.1:0-154 GCF_965644225.1 Phytobacter sp. V91
GCCGGTGAACAGGTGCTGGCCCTGATTAACCTTAAACTGAAGCAGGCAGGACTGATGATGCGTAAGGGGGTGATTATTGAACCGCCCCGGTTTTCCTGGAGAGTATTTTAGTTGGGAACTCAGGCTGCCAGATCCTTATTCCCGATGGAAGCAT
>NZ_CBFFRJ010000460.1:0-154 GCF_965644225.1 Phytobacter sp. V91
CCGGCGTTATGTTTCTCCAGAAAATGACGGAAATTCATGATGGTGGTGCGGTCGGGGACGCAGCAGTCGATACCGGAGAACTGACGAAATGGCAGCATGTCATGGAGGGCATCTTCGGCAGCGCTGTCACTGAGGTCAAACCAGAGTTGCAGGC
>NZ_CBFFRJ010000461.1:0-153 GCF_965644225.1 Phytobacter sp. V91
CAGGAAGCTGGTGACCATCCTGAACGCCATGGTGCGTGACAATACAAAATGGGCGGCAGGTTAGCTGCCACCCATTGGACCCTGTACACGATTCTGTGTAAATGCCTTTTCTCAGAAGTGACCGTCCAGGCGGTCACCGAACTCGATAATAAA
>NZ_CBFFRJ010000462.1:0-153 GCF_965644225.1 Phytobacter sp. V91
GGTGGGTCGTGCAGGATTCGAACCTGCGACCAATTGATTAAAAGTCAACTGCTCTACCAACTGAGCTAACGACCCGAAGTGGTGGGTGATGACGGGATCGAACCGCCGACCCCCTCCTTGTAAGGGAGGTGCTCTCCCAGCTGAGCTAATCAC
>NZ_CBFFRJ010000463.1:0-153 GCF_965644225.1 Phytobacter sp. V91
GATTCGACACCCATATCAAAACCGGTAACTCTCAACCTTTCAAGGTCAAGTGTCAGATCAAGTCGCGACTAATACACGTGATTGTAGTAGCGGATGTATTCCCCTGTCGCTATTTCCAGTTCCGCCACGCTTTCATACTTTATTCCGCAGAAC
>NZ_CBFFRJ010000464.1:0-153 GCF_965644225.1 Phytobacter sp. V91
TTTATTATCGAGTTCGGTGACCGCCTGGACGGTCACTTCTGAGAAAAGGCATTTACACAGAATCGTGTACAGGGTCACCGCAGGTCGCGATCGCGATATTTTCCTGTCTTTCTGCCCCGGCTTTTCTACTGCGCTGTTTTCAGCCTCTTATGT
>NZ_CBFFRJ010000465.1:0-153 GCF_965644225.1 Phytobacter sp. V91
TTGCCATCCAGGCCGCATCACAAAAATGGACGATGCCCCTGAGTGACTGGCGGATGGCGATGAGCCGTTTTATTATCTGTACTAGCTCAGACCTGATCTGACAGTTACCGGTTATTTATACAGGTGTCTGTCAGATTAAATCTGGTTCAGATT
>NZ_CBFFRJ010000466.1:0-153 GCF_965644225.1 Phytobacter sp. V91
GATCGCAGACAGAGATAACCCGCGACTGGTTTGCACCCAGTCGCTGCGCCATATGCTCAGAAGCCTGCTGCCATTTGGTAAGCGTCTCATACATACCGTATATTGACTTAAAATAGCAATATGCAGCAACTCAGAACCGTACGGACTTACTAT
>NZ_CBFFRJ010000467.1:0-153 GCF_965644225.1 Phytobacter sp. V91
TCATCAGGCCACGGAACCGCGCGTACCGGTGCCCGTGATGTTGTTTCGCATCCGCGAAGCTCCGCTCCACCGTTTCCGTAAGCGTCTCATACATACCGTATATTGACTTAAAATAGCAATATGCAGCAACTCAGAACCGTACGGACTTACTAT
>NZ_CBFFRJ010000468.1:0-153 GCF_965644225.1 Phytobacter sp. V91
TTTATTATCGAGTTCGGTGACCGCCTGGACGGTCACTTCTGAGAAAAGGCATTTACACAGAATCGTGTACAGGGTCTATTGTCACGCACCATGGCGTTCAGGATGGTCACCAGCTTCCTGACGCAGGCTGTTATCGCCACTTTGTACGGTTTT
>NZ_CBFFRJ010000469.1:0-153 GCF_965644225.1 Phytobacter sp. V91
ATAGTAAGTCCGTACGGTTCTGAGTTGCTGCATATTGCTATTTTAAGTCAATATACGGTATGTATGAGACGCTTACGCTTTTTTTCGTGTTTCTTCCTGTCGGCCTCCACGGCGGCATTGAGCTGGTCGAAGTAGTCGCTGACGCCTTCCGGA
>NZ_CBFFRJ010000470.1:0-153 GCF_965644225.1 Phytobacter sp. V91
AAAAACGTGTGTTTTTAGTCATCCTGTTTACCTCTCTCTCAAAGAGTTTAGTCTCCAGGATTCCCGGGGCGGTTCAGTCTGTCAAAATACTGGTTTATTGCGAAAGGCCCGCTTGCTGTAAAAGAAATGAAACAGCATCCGCGTCGAAATAAG
>NZ_CBFFRJ010000471.1:0-153 GCF_965644225.1 Phytobacter sp. V91
TGAGGGTATTCTTTGCCATTCATAGAATAATCGAGAGCAAATATTCACCAGAAAAAAGTGATCGTATACGTCTTACATGTATTAGTCGCGACTTGATCTGACACTTGACCTTGAAAGGTTGAGAGTTACCGGTTTTGATATGGGTGTCGAATC
>NZ_CBFFRJ010000472.1:0-153 GCF_965644225.1 Phytobacter sp. V91
TGCTTCCATCGGGAATAAGGATCTGGCAGCCTGAGTTCCCAACTAAAATACTCTCCAGGAAAACCGGGGCGGTTCACATTGTTGTTATATTCGTTGGTACAACGGGTTCGATTTGTTTTGTACCATCATGTGGAGGGCTGAAACATGGCGCTT
>NZ_CBFFRJ010000473.1:0-152 GCF_965644225.1 Phytobacter sp. V91
TTATTATCGAGTTCGGTGACCGCCTGGACGGTCACTTCTGAGAAAAGGCATTTACACAGAATCGTGTACAGGGTCAAGAACCGCGCCGATGAAGCCACTGAACACGCGGTTGTTGAGTACGCCGTTGAGTTCCCGGCTCATGGTCAGCACCG
>NZ_CBFFRJ010000474.1:0-152 GCF_965644225.1 Phytobacter sp. V91
TGAAAGTCTGATATTCATGATTTTAGCATGATCCTCTGACGGCATGAAATCAAGCAGTTTCAATGATCACGGGTATACGTGATATTTACAGTCCCATTTCGTATGGCTTAAGCTCTGAAAGTCTCTCATCACGAATCCTCATCTCTTGGCGG
>NZ_CBFFRJ010000475.1:0-152 GCF_965644225.1 Phytobacter sp. V91
TTATTATCGAGTTCGGTGACCGCCTGGACGGTCACTTCTGAGAAAAGGCATTTACACAGAATCGTGTACAGGGTCTGGGGTTTTGTTTTTGTAGCGACCGCAGGTCGCGATCGCGATATTTTCCTGTCTTTCTGCCCCGGCTTTTCTACTGC
>NZ_CBFFRJ010000476.1:0-152 GCF_965644225.1 Phytobacter sp. V91
TCATACAGCTCAGCTAAGGTAAGGCTAATACAGATAAGGACTCCACTGAACCCCACCGATTAAATCGCACCTTCCCTGACCGACGCTCAAATCGCAGCGCTGGAGAAGAAGGCCCTCGATGACGAGGCCAGCGGTGAAATCGAGACGGCACA
>NZ_CBFFRJ010000477.1:0-152 GCF_965644225.1 Phytobacter sp. V91
AACACTGAAAACGATAGATGAACGGCAATCATTGTAGTCATGAACAGAACTTTGAATGATTAAATCGCACCTTCCCTTATCTATCCCAACATGATCGCTCTTGATTTAATAGGCCCAATGACCGTATTTAAAATTATGCGGTGGAACATGCA
>NZ_CBFFRJ010000478.1:0-152 GCF_965644225.1 Phytobacter sp. V91
TACCGGACTCAGGCCGTTTAGTTTTAGCTTGATTCGTTCGTTGTTGTAGTAGTGGATGTACTCTTCCACCGCTTTTCTGTATTAGTCGCGACTTGATCTGACACTTGACCTTGAAAGGTTGAGAGTTACCGGTTTTGATATGGGTGTCGAAT
>NZ_CBFFRJ010000479.1:0-152 GCF_965644225.1 Phytobacter sp. V91
AGTCCTTATCTGTATTAGCCTTACCTTAGCTGAGCTGTATGATCTCTCTGTAAGACGTATACGATCACTTTTTTCTGTTGAATATTTGCTCTCGATTATTCTATGAATGGCAAAGAATACCCTCATTTTGCACATTATTTACGCTATTCCGG
>NZ_CBFFRJ010000480.1:0-151 GCF_965644225.1 Phytobacter sp. V91
ATGAACGCGATGCCGGAGGCGGTGATGGTGGCCTCACCACTCCTGAACGCCATCGCCTGAAAGAGCTGGAGCGGGAAGTTCGTGAGCTGCGCCGCAGCAACGATATCCTGCGCCAGGCTTCCGCTTATTTTGCGAAGGCGGAGTTCGACCG
>NZ_CBFFRJ010000481.1:0-151 GCF_965644225.1 Phytobacter sp. V91
GCACCATATGCACAATACATAACTGGATGCGCGTATCCGGGTAGACTGTGTTGATGGCATCCGGAAAACCTTTCAGGTGTACTAGCTCAGACCTGATCTGACAGTTACCGGTTATTTATACAGGTGTCTGTCAGATTAAATCTGGTTCAGA
>NZ_CBFFRJ010000482.1:0-151 GCF_965644225.1 Phytobacter sp. V91
ATAAATTAACCTGCTTTTGATGTTGGATTGAACATATCAAAATCAGGCAATTACACAATTTTATGTACAGGCTCTGATATGGGTGTCGAATCCTTATACAAAACGCGAGGTAACTCTCATGCTCCATACTAACAATCCCATCATCAAACAC
>NZ_CBFFRJ010000483.1:0-151 GCF_965644225.1 Phytobacter sp. V91
TTATTATCGAGTTCGGTGACCGCCTGGACGGTCACTTCTGAGAAAAGGCATTTACACAGAATCGTGTACAGGGTCGGCAGCTAACCTGCCGCCCATTTTGTATTGTCACGCACCATGGCGTTCAGGATGGTCACCAGCTTCCTGACGCAGG
>NZ_CBFFRJ010000484.1:0-151 GCF_965644225.1 Phytobacter sp. V91
TTACGGAGCCGGTGGACGTGGTGTTTGCTGATGCCGGATACCGCGGGGCAGAAAAGCGGGAGTCACTAAGCGGTCTGAACCGCCCCGGTTTTCCTGGAGAGTATTTTAGTTGGGAACTCAGGCTGCCAGATCCTTATTCCCGATGGAAGCA
>NZ_CBFFRJ010000485.1:0-151 GCF_965644225.1 Phytobacter sp. V91
TTCGACACCCATATCAAAACCGGTAACTCTCAACCTTTCAAGGTCAAGTGTCAGATCAAGTCGCGACTAATACATTTCAGGCCGTCAATACAGGCGATAAGAATATTGTTCAGTCCCCGGTTTTTAAGTTCAGTGAGCACATTGAGCCAGA
>NZ_CBFFRJ010000486.1:0-151 GCF_965644225.1 Phytobacter sp. V91
TTCGACACCCATATCAAAACCGGTAACTCTCAACCTTTCAAGGTCAAGTGTCAGATCAAGTCGCGACTAATACAAATTATATCCATGATACTTCGAGTTGCAGGAGCTGCCCCAAGGCAACAGTAAGGTTAACTTGTTTAAGTACTACCAT
>NZ_CBFFRJ010000487.1:0-151 GCF_965644225.1 Phytobacter sp. V91
TATTATCGAGTTCGGTGACCGCCTGGACGGTCACTTCTGAGAAAAGGCATTTACACAGAATCGTGTACAGGGTCTCGAACATGCGGCCCGATTTCACTACCCCATAAGCCAGCTGGAGCAGCTTTCTCATTCCCGCACAGACCTGCTCTTT
>NZ_CBFFRJ010000488.1:0-151 GCF_965644225.1 Phytobacter sp. V91
TTTTGCGGGAGGAATAGCTGGAAAGTGCGGGCATCGTGAAAAATCTATGGCAAAGAAAGCCTTATGTTCTCATAACTTGTATTAGTCGCGACTTGATCTGACACTTGACCTTGAAAGGTTGAGAGTTACCGGTTTTGATATGGGTGTCGAA
>NZ_CBFFRJ010000489.1:0-151 GCF_965644225.1 Phytobacter sp. V91
CATCACTGCGTTTCGGGATCCTGTGTTCATGGTCAGTGAGTTTTTAAAACGTTTTTCCAGATTCCTAACCATGAACTTTATCTGCCATTACATACTGGTAAATCCACTCATGGCTGACAGACAGGCCAATGACCTTCGCCACCGCACTTAT
>NZ_CBFFRJ010000490.1:0-151 GCF_965644225.1 Phytobacter sp. V91
TGGGCGGCTCATGGTTTGTCGGCGCCTTTGAGGCGCTCACCCTAAAGCCTCCGGCTCTGCCGGAGGATACTTACTCCTCGCCGTTTTGTCGTAACGTGTGGCAATGCGGCGGTATTCTTTCAGGCGACCAAAGCACCTCTCAACAACGTTG
>NZ_CBFFRJ010000491.1:0-151 GCF_965644225.1 Phytobacter sp. V91
CATAAATTAACCTGCTTTTGATGTTGGATTGAACATATCAAAATCAGGCAATTACACAATTTTATGTACAGGCTCTGCCGCCCATTTTGTATTGTCACGCACCATGGCGTTCAGGATGGTCACCAGCTTCCTGACGCAGGCTGTTATCGCC
>NZ_CBFFRJ010000492.1:0-151 GCF_965644225.1 Phytobacter sp. V91
TCGTAGCGAGCCATAGTTCAATATGTTGTGGAAACAGACAGTTACTATAACTCAGGTGATTAAGGGACACAGCCTAGCCTTACCTTAGCTGAGCTGTATGATCTCTCTGTAAGACGTATACGATCACTTTTTTCTGGTGAATATTTGCTCT
>NZ_CBFFRJ010000493.1:0-151 GCF_965644225.1 Phytobacter sp. V91
TGGTTGCGCTAACAAATCAGAAGAGACCTCATCGTGCCTTTACAGACAGTATGCCAGAAATTCTTTTCCTCGTCTTTGACCCTGTACACGATTCTGTGTAAATGCCTTTTCTCAGAAGTGACCGTCCAGGCGGTCACCGAACTCGATAATA
>NZ_CBFFRJ010000494.1:0-150 GCF_965644225.1 Phytobacter sp. V91
TGTGAATGTTGTATTTGCACTGATGGGGATACCCACATCTGTTGAGAGCGGAACTTTTTCTTTCCAAATAAGCTGCATGTTCCACCGCATAATTTTAAATACGGTCATTGGGCCTATTAAATCAAGAGCGATCATGTTGGGATAGATAAG
>NZ_CBFFRJ010000495.1:0-149 GCF_965644225.1 Phytobacter sp. V91
TCGAGAGCAAATATTCACCAGAAAAAAGTGATCGTATACGTCTTACAGAGAGATCATACAGCTCAGCTAAGGTAAGGTGTACTAGCTCAGACCTGATCTGACAGTTACCGGTTATTTATACAGGTGTCTGTCAGATTAAATCTGGTTCA
>NZ_CBFFRJ010000496.1:0-149 GCF_965644225.1 Phytobacter sp. V91
TACAGCTCAGCTAAGGTAAGGCTAATACAGATAAGGACTCCACTGAACCCCACCGATTAAATCGCACCTTCCCTAACCGTGCTCTGGAACGTACCGGTTCTGCGAATCGCATGGATCACCGTTCCCTTTCAGCGCAGCGTGAAGAAGCC
>NZ_CBFFRJ010000497.1:0-149 GCF_965644225.1 Phytobacter sp. V91
CTCTGTTCATAACAAAACGCCCCCGACCATCAAAGCCGAGGGCGGTTAAGATATCAAAAACCCGTTATCCGGTGAAATGTATTAGTCGCGACTTGATCTGACACTTGACCTTGAAAGGTTGAGAGTTACCGGTTTTGATATGGGTGTCG
>NZ_CBFFRJ010000498.1:0-149 GCF_965644225.1 Phytobacter sp. V91
GCATCGCGTTCATACTGACGTAGCCAGATACGCAGGGTCTCAGGCGTACAGCCTATTTTGGGGGCGATGGAACTGAGGGCTGCCCACTGTGAGTCATAGTCGTTCTGATTTTCCAGAACCATACGGACGGCGCGCTGACGAACCTCCGG
>NZ_CBFFRJ010000499.1:0-149 GCF_965644225.1 Phytobacter sp. V91
TGAACCAGATTTAATCTGACAGACACCTGTATAAATAACCGGTAACTGTCAGATCAGGTCTGAGCTAGTACAAATCACGACAGAATAAAGATGGGGCTGGGAGGACTGAGTCCGGTAAATTATCGGACTCAGTCGCACTCTCTGACCTG
>NZ_CBFFRJ010000500.1:0-149 GCF_965644225.1 Phytobacter sp. V91
TACAGCTCAGCTAAGGTAAGGCTAATACAGATAAGGACTCCACTGAACCCCACCGATTAAATCGCACCTTCCTTAGGGAAGGTGCGATTTAATCGTCAATTATGAGAACATAACCCTTTCTTTGACATAGACTTTTCACGATGCCCGCT
>NZ_CBFFRJ010000501.1:0-149 GCF_965644225.1 Phytobacter sp. V91
TGAACCAGATTTAATCTGACAGACACCTGTATAAATAACCGGTAACTGTCAGATCAGGTCTGAGCTAGTACATCTTACAGAGAGATCATACAGCTCAGCTAAGGTAAGGCTAATACAGATAAGGACTCCACTGAACCCCACCGATTAAA
>NZ_CBFFRJ010000502.1:0-149 GCF_965644225.1 Phytobacter sp. V91
AATCTGAACCAGATTTAATCTGACAGACACCTGTATAAATAACCGGTAACTGTCAGATCAGGTCTGAGCTAGTACAAGTTATGAGAACATAAGGCTTTCTTTGCCATAGATTTTTCACGATGCCCGCACTTTCCAGCTATTCCTCCCGC
>NZ_CBFFRJ010000503.1:0-149 GCF_965644225.1 Phytobacter sp. V91
ACGCAACCAGGAGCGAGAAGACGAACGTTACGACCAGATGAATCTGAACGTATAACAGCCGCCTTGGGCGGCTCATGTGTATTAGTCGCGACTTGATCTGACACTTGACCTTGAAAGGTTGAGAGTTACCGGTTTTGATATGGGTGTCG
>NZ_CBFFRJ010000504.1:0-148 GCF_965644225.1 Phytobacter sp. V91
TTCCCGCTCCAGCTCTTTCAGGCGATGGCGTTCAGGAGTGGTGAGGCCACCATCACCGCCTCCGGCATCGCGTTCATGGTTAGGAATCTGGAAAAACGTTTTAAAAACTCACTGACCATGAACACAGGAGCCCGAAACGCAGTGATGG
>NZ_CBFFRJ010000505.1:0-148 GCF_965644225.1 Phytobacter sp. V91
CGACACCCATATCAAAACCGGTAACTCTCAACCTTTCAAGGTCAAGTGTCAGATCAAGTCGCGACTAATACACATAAGGCTTTCTTTGCCATAGATTTTTCACGATGCCCGCACTTTCCAGCTATTCCTCCCGCAAAAAACAGTTCCT
>NZ_CBFFRJ010000506.1:0-147 GCF_965644225.1 Phytobacter sp. V91
TCTGGCTCAATGTGCTCACTGAACTTAAAAACCGGGGACTGAACAATATTCTTATCGCCTGTATTGACGGCCTGAAAGGTTTTCCGGATGCCATCAACACAGTCTACCCGGATACGCGCATCCAGTTATGTATTGTGCATATGGTGC
>NZ_CBFFRJ010000507.1:0-147 GCF_965644225.1 Phytobacter sp. V91
CGGGAGCAGCGTGACGACCTTCTGAAAACGGAGATAAAGCGCGTGTACGATGAAAACCACAGAGTATATGGCGTACGCAAAGTGTGGCGTCAGTTACTCCGGGAGCACATCAGCGTGGCCAGATGTACGGTGGCACGGCTGATGAAG
>NZ_CBFFRJ010000508.1:0-147 GCF_965644225.1 Phytobacter sp. V91
TGGAAACCGCCAGTCCGTTCCCCGGAGGGGGACATGGTCTGGCAAAAGTGTAGCGGTATTAGGATCAGCTATTTAGGGAAGGTGCGATTTAATCGGTGGGGTTCAGTGGAGTCCTTATCTGTATTAGCCTTACCTTAGCTGAGCTGT
>NZ_CBFFRJ010000509.1:0-147 GCF_965644225.1 Phytobacter sp. V91
AGAGGGTTTGGATGGACAGTCAGGCTCGGCTTGCAGCCGAAGCAGCAGGAAGGAACCTGAAGTCGAAGTAATTATATGTACTAGCTCAGACCTGATCTGACAGTTACCGGTTATTTATACAGGTGTCTGTCAGATTAAATCTGGTTC
>NZ_CBFFRJ010000510.1:0-147 GCF_965644225.1 Phytobacter sp. V91
GGTTCTTTGTTCATTTACCATACGATGACAGGACGAAAAAATGGTTCCCATCGAATTAATCGCACCTTCCCTAATACCAGAATCAATTCCAGTAAAGAAAAACCTTTCTTTTTTATTCTCATTGATATATCCCTTTGTTATGTTGTT
>NZ_CBFFRJ010000511.1:0-147 GCF_965644225.1 Phytobacter sp. V91
CGGTGTGACCTGGACGGCGACCTTTACGCCGAACAGCGGTGTGCGCAGCCCGCTGAATCTGATAACCCTGGATAATTAAGTCCGGTAAACCCCCGGCTTTGCCGGGGGACTCCGAAAGGTTTGACCTTTAAGTCAGTCGCGCGAATC
>NZ_CBFFRJ010000512.1:0-146 GCF_965644225.1 Phytobacter sp. V91
ATTTCAGACCAGTTGAAAGAAATGTTGAATAGTCATAGCAAATCTCCCGGCATCTATGTTTTTTATGATAGCTTAAGGAAGGTGCGATTTAATCGGTGGGGTTCAGTGGAGTCCTTATCTGTATTAGCCTTACCTTAGCTGAGCTG
>NZ_CBFFRJ010000513.1:0-146 GCF_965644225.1 Phytobacter sp. V91
ATTCGCGCGACTGACTTAAAGGTCAAACCTTTCGGAGTCCCCCGGCAAAGCCGGGGGTTTACCGGACTTAATTATCTGGCGATGGTGAAACTGGGTTGTATCCGATTGTTTTATAAAAGGTTATGTAATTAAGGGACACGGCCTAG
>NZ_CBFFRJ010000514.1:0-145 GCF_965644225.1 Phytobacter sp. V91
GCGTACGCAAAGTGTGGCGTCAGTTACTCCGGGAGCACATCAGCGTGGCCAGATGTACGGTGGCACGGCTGATGAAGGCCATGGGGCTTGCCGGGGTACTCCGGGGCAAAAAGGTCAGGACTACCGTCAGCCGAAAAGACGCTGC
>NZ_CBFFRJ010000515.1:0-141 GCF_965644225.1 Phytobacter sp. V91
TGAATATTTGCTCTCGATTATTCTATGAATGGCAAAGAATACCCTCATTTTGCACATTATTTACGCTATTCCGGCCAGTTGCGCAGCGCGAACCAGATTGCCCATCGCAAACAGCATTGACAGACGGTTGTGATTTTTCTT
>NZ_CBFFRJ010000516.1:0-141 GCF_965644225.1 Phytobacter sp. V91
TGGTGCGTGACAATACAAAATGGGCGGCAGGTTAGCTGCCACCCATTGACTTTAAACACAGCTGCTCTCCCACGGGGCTGAGGAATCCCCAGAAAAAGTGAAAGGCACGATGAAGTGTGATCTACTGGTTGCGCTAACAAA
>NZ_CBFFRJ010000517.1:0-139 GCF_965644225.1 Phytobacter sp. V91
TTTCCACCTCTTCTGAGGTCAGCAGATGCCAGCAGGCACCTTCCGGGTCTGCTTCACGGCAGCAGATATAGGTCAACGACAGCGGTGCTTCTCCGGTTGATTTTTTCAGCTGCACATCGCTGTAGCTGATGAACATTTG
>NZ_CBFFRJ010000518.1:0-138 GCF_965644225.1 Phytobacter sp. V91
TCCACGATACGGTCAAAAATCTGCTGGAAGATATCGCTGTCGTTAAAGCGACGGATACGGTTCTGGCTGAGCGTGGAGGCGTCGGGGACTTTCTCCGTCAGCCCCATACGCAGGAACCAGCGGTATGCAACGTTAACC
>NZ_CBFFRJ010000519.1:0-138 GCF_965644225.1 Phytobacter sp. V91
CGTCCGCCTGATTAAAATGATGCTCCTCGGTCATCTCTTCGGCGTTCCGTCAGAGCGACGACTGGTGAAGGAAATCCTGGTTAACGTTGCATACCGCTGGTTCCTGCGTATGGGGCTGACGGAGAAAGTCCCCGACGC
>NZ_CBFFRJ010000520.1:0-138 GCF_965644225.1 Phytobacter sp. V91
GACCTCAGTGACAGTGCTGCCGAAGATGCCCTTCATGACATGCTGCCATTTCGTCAGTTTGCCGGTATCGACTGCTGCNNNCCCGACCGCACCACCATCATGAATTTCCGTCATTTTCTGGAGAAACATAACGCCGGT
>NZ_CBFFRJ010000521.1:0-138 GCF_965644225.1 Phytobacter sp. V91
ACCGGCGTTATGTTTCTCCAGAAAATGACGGAAATTCATGATGGTGGTGCGGTCGGGGACGCAGCAGTCGATACCGGAGAACTGACGAAATGGCAGCATGTCATGGAGGGCATCTTCGGCAGCGCTGTCACTGAGGTC
>NZ_CBFFRJ010000522.1:0-136 GCF_965644225.1 Phytobacter sp. V91
TGAAGGCGGCACCGGCAGCGACACCTACCTGTTTAATGCCGGTGGCGGTCAGGACACCTTCTACGAGAACAGCACCAACAGTGGCGATGTGGATGTGCTGCGGTTTGGCGAGGGCATCCGTCCGGAAGATATCCGG
>NZ_CBFFRJ010000523.1:0-132 GCF_965644225.1 Phytobacter sp. V91
GGCATACGATACCAGATTGCCCTGTTGTTTGGTGATGATATTAGCCTCACGGAGCTCAGCAAGCGTGTTGGCGTCAGTAAGTCCACTGTATCCCGGGAGGTCAGGCGCAACGGGACTGCTGGCGGTTATTCA
>NZ_CBFFRJ010000524.1:0-130 GCF_965644225.1 Phytobacter sp. V91
AGCTTTCGTTCTGCGTTTCCTCACTCACACCTCCCTGTCGTAACGCCAGCACTCTCACCGCCACGAACGCCAGGATTGTCACCATTCGCTCCAGATTGTCCCGCGTCTGCATCCGCAACTGTTCCACCTG
>NZ_CBFFRJ010000525.1:0-129 GCF_965644225.1 Phytobacter sp. V91
GGTGCGATTTAATCGGTGGGGTTCAGTGGAGTCCTTATCTGTATTAGCCTTACCTTAGGGAAGGTGCGATTTAATCGGTGGGGTTCAGTGGAGTCCTTATCTGTATTAGCCTTACCTTAGCTGAGCTGT
>NZ_CBFFRJ010000526.1:0-128 GCF_965644225.1 Phytobacter sp. V91
TGCCTGCAACTCTGGTTTGACCTCAGTGACAGCGCTGCCGAAGATGCCCTCCATGACATGCTGCCATTTCGTCAGTTCTCCGGTATCGACTGCTGCGTCCCCGACCGCACCACCATCATGAATTTCCG
>NZ_CBFFRJ010000527.1:0-128 GCF_965644225.1 Phytobacter sp. V91
CCGGGCGCTGAAATGTGCTGCCGGTGCGCAAAAAAACAGCCCGATATCACCGGAGATAATGGGCTGGGGCGCTCTCGAGGTGGTTTTGGTACCAAAATCCATCTGGCGACAGACGGAAGTGGTCTGCC
>NZ_CBFFRJ010000528.1:0-127 GCF_965644225.1 Phytobacter sp. V91
AGCGTTGGTTTTTCTGTTTTTGGTGCAACTCCATAGTAAAGGGACATATCCTTTTGCTTCACTTCAACAGGCTTAAAGCGGCGTTTTCTTTCCGGAACAACCAGTGTAGGCTGTTGTGGCGCTGGTT
>NZ_CBFFRJ010000529.1:0-122 GCF_965644225.1 Phytobacter sp. V91
TCAGAAGCCTGCTGCCATTTGTAACTCTCTTTCTCTTTATAAAGGCGTTGTTTTCGCTGATGTTTCTTACCGTAATCCGCCGTCGCACGGCACCAGCGTTGCTGGTCGATGAGGCCGACCAC
>NZ_CBFFRJ010000530.1:0-110 GCF_965644225.1 Phytobacter sp. V91
CGTTGTTTTCGCTGATGTTTCTTACCGTAATCCGCCGTCGAACGGCACAGGCGTGGCTGGTCGATGAGGCCGACCACACGGGCGCTGTCCGGGGCATAAAGCAGTACAGA
>NZ_CBFFRJ010000531.1:0-110 GCF_965644225.1 Phytobacter sp. V91
GACCTCAGTGACAGCGCTGCCGAAGATGCCCTCCATGACATGCTGCCATTTCGTCAGTTCTCCGGTATCGACTGCTGCGTCCCCGACCGCACCACCATCATGAATTTCCG
>NZ_CBFFRJ010000532.1:0-104 GCF_965644225.1 Phytobacter sp. V91
CCGGCGTTATGTTTCTCCAGAAAATGACGGAAATTCATGATGGTGGTGCGGTCGGGGACGCAGCAGTCGATACCGGAGAACTGACGAAATGGCAGCATGTCATG
>NZ_CBFFRJ010000533.1:0-104 GCF_965644225.1 Phytobacter sp. V91
CATGGGACGAGAACCTCCATACGGTCGAGGAACTGTTTTTTGCGGGAGGAATAGCTGGAAAGTGCGGGCATCGTGAAAAATCTATGGCAAAGAAAGGGTTATGT
>NZ_CBFFRJ010000534.1:0-102 GCF_965644225.1 Phytobacter sp. V91
TCCTCCGGACTCAGTACCGACTCACAGCTTTCGTTCTGCGTTTCCTCACTCACACCTCCCTGTCGTAACGCCAGCACTCTCACCGCCACGAACGCCAGGATT
>NZ_CBFFRJ010000535.1:0-102 GCF_965644225.1 Phytobacter sp. V91
TTCCCGCTCCAGCTCTTTCAGGCGATGGCGTTCAGGAGTGGTGAGGCCACCATCACCGCCTCCGGCATCGCGTTCATACTGACGTAGCCAGATACGCAGGGT
>NZ_CBFFRJ010000536.1:0-100 GCF_965644225.1 Phytobacter sp. V91
GATCGCAGACAGAGATAACCCGCGACTGGTTTGCACCCAGTCGCTGCGCCATATGCTCAGAAGCCTGCTGCCATTTGTAACTCTCTTTCTCTTTATAAAG
>NZ_CBFFRJ010000537.1:0-95 GCF_965644225.1 Phytobacter sp. V91
AGTTTAAGGTTAATCAGTGCCAGCACCTGTTCACCGGCGTTATGTTTCTCCAGAAAATGACGGAAATTCATGATGGTGGTGCGGTCGGGGACGCA
>NZ_CBFFRJ010000538.1:0-94 GCF_965644225.1 Phytobacter sp. V91
TCTGGCTGAGCGTGGAGGCGTCGGGGACTTTCTCCGTCAGCCCCATACGCAGGAACCAGCGGTATGCAACGTTAACCAGGATTTCCTTCACCAG
>NZ_CBFFRJ010000539.1:0-94 GCF_965644225.1 Phytobacter sp. V91
TCTGGCTGAGCGTGGAGGCGTCGGGGACTTTCTCCGTCAGCCCCATACGCAGGAACCAGCGGTATGCAACGTTAACCTGGATTTCCTTCACCAG
>NZ_CBFFRJ010000540.1:0-94 GCF_965644225.1 Phytobacter sp. V91
TCTGGCTGAGCGTGGAAGCGTCGGGGACTTTCTCCGTCAGCCCCATACGCAGGAACCAGCGGTATGCAACGTTAACCAGGATTTCCTTCACCAG
>NZ_CBFFRJ010000541.1:0-93 GCF_965644225.1 Phytobacter sp. V91
GCAATGCGCCCTGCGCTTATGGCGGGCTGTTGTCTGGCACGGTTCATGTGCTAATATCCTTTCAAGGTTTCGTACCTGGCCCTGGTTATCATG
>NZ_CBFFRJ010000542.1:0-93 GCF_965644225.1 Phytobacter sp. V91
CTTGCCTGTTCCGTGTTTTCCACCTCTTCTGAGGTCAGCAGATGCCAGCAGGCACCTTCCGGGTCTGCTTCACGGCAACAGATATAGGTCAAC
>NZ_CBFFRJ010000543.1:0-92 GCF_965644225.1 Phytobacter sp. V91
GCACTGTATACCTCCGCATCCAGTTATTCCGGATTAACCAATACTGTGGCAACAAACGCTAAAATTTTCCCGGATAACATGTTAATTGGCAC
>NZ_CBFFRJ010000544.1:0-91 GCF_965644225.1 Phytobacter sp. V91
GCCAGCACCTGTTCACCGGCGTTATGTTTCTCCAGAAAATGACGGAAATTCATGATGGTGGTGCGGTCGGGGACGCAGCAGTCGATACCGG
>NZ_CBFFRJ010000545.1:0-89 GCF_965644225.1 Phytobacter sp. V91
CGTTTTCTGGGGGCTTTGCTGCGTGCCATTTTCATGAATCCCTGCGGAAATTAACATACCGCAGAGTATAAAACGGTCTGCCGATCATG
>NZ_CBFFRJ010000546.1:0-86 GCF_965644225.1 Phytobacter sp. V91
CTCTCCCACGGGGCTGAGGAATCCCCAGAAAAAGTGAAAGGCACGATGAAGTGTGATCTACTGGTTGCGCTAACAAATCAGAAGAG
>NZ_CBFFRJ010000547.1:0-85 GCF_965644225.1 Phytobacter sp. V91
TGCCGAACTCAGAAGTGAAACGCCGTAGCGCCGATGGTAGTGTGGGGTCTCCCCATGCGAGAGTAGGGAACTGCCAGGCATCAAA
>NZ_CBFFRJ010000548.1:0-80 GCF_965644225.1 Phytobacter sp. V91
TGCGTCCCCGACCGCACCACCATCATGAATTTCCGTCATTTTCTGGAGAAACATAACGCCGGTGAACAGGTGCTGGCCCT
>NZ_CBFFRJ010000549.1:0-80 GCF_965644225.1 Phytobacter sp. V91
TGTTGAATATTTGCTCTCGATTATTCTATGAATGGCAAAGAATACCCTCATTTTGCACATTATTTACGCTATTCCGGCCA
>NZ_CBFFRJ010000550.1:0-80 GCF_965644225.1 Phytobacter sp. V91
CGCCATGGTGCGTGACAATACAAAATGGGCGGCAGGTTAGCTGCCACCCATTGACTTTAAACACAGCTGCTCTCCCAAAA
>NZ_CBFFRJ010000551.1:0-80 GCF_965644225.1 Phytobacter sp. V91
TTTTCCCCGGAGGTTCGTCAGCGCGCCGTCCGTATGGTTCTGGAAAATCAGAACGACTATGACTCACAGTGGGCAGCCCT
>NZ_CBFFRJ010000552.1:0-79 GCF_965644225.1 Phytobacter sp. V91
TTATGTGTACTAGCTCAGACCTGATCTGACAGTTACCGGTTATTTATACAGGTGTCTGTCAGATTAAATCTGGTTCAGA
>NZ_CBFFRJ010000553.1:0-78 GCF_965644225.1 Phytobacter sp. V91
GGGGGGGGGGGGGGGGGGGGGGGGGGGGGGGGGGGGGGGGGGGGGGGGGGGGGGGGGGGGGGGGGGGGGGGGGGGGGG
>NZ_CBFFRJ010000554.1:0-78 GCF_965644225.1 Phytobacter sp. V91
CTTGGGCGGCTCATGGTTTGTCGGCGCCTTTGAGGCGCTCACCCTAAAGCCTCCGGCTCTGCCGGAGGATACTTACTC
>NZ_CBFFRJ010000555.1:0-78 GCF_965644225.1 Phytobacter sp. V91
TCCGGTATCGACTGCTGCGTCCCCGACCGCACCACCATCATGAATTTCCGTCATTTTCTGGAGAAACATAACGCCGGT
>NZ_CBFFRJ010000556.1:0-78 GCF_965644225.1 Phytobacter sp. V91
TTTTATTATCGAGTTCGGTGACCGCCTGGACGGTCACTTCTGAGAAAAGGCATTTACACAGAATCGTGTACAGGGTCA
>NZ_CBFFRJ010000557.1:0-78 GCF_965644225.1 Phytobacter sp. V91
TTGGGCGGCTCATGGTTTGTCGGCGCCTTTGAGGCGCTCACCCTAAAGCCTCCGGCTCTGCCGGAGGATACTTACTCC
>NZ_CBFFRJ010000558.1:0-78 GCF_965644225.1 Phytobacter sp. V91
TTTATTATCGAGTTCGGTGACCGCCTGGACGGTCACTTCTGAGAAAAGGCATTTACACAGAATCGTGTACAGGGTCAA
>NZ_CBFFRJ010000559.1:0-78 GCF_965644225.1 Phytobacter sp. V91
TTTTTTTTTTTTTTTTTTTTTTTTTTTTTTTTTTTTTTTTTTTTTTTTTTTTTTTTTTTTTTTTTTTTTTTTTTTTTT
>NZ_CBFFRJ010000560.1:0-78 GCF_965644225.1 Phytobacter sp. V91
GGTGATTAGCTCAGCTGGGAGAGCACCTCCCTTACAAGGAGGGGGTCGGCGGTTCGATCCCGTCATCACCCACCACTT
>NZ_CBFFRJ010000561.1:0-78 GCF_965644225.1 Phytobacter sp. V91
CTAGGCTGTGTCCCTTAATCACCTGAGTTATAGTAACTGTCTGTTTCCACAACATATTGAACTATGGCTCGCTACGAC
>NZ_CBFFRJ010000562.1:0-78 GCF_965644225.1 Phytobacter sp. V91
TTTGACCCTGTACACGATTCTGTGTAAATGCCTTTTCTCAGAAGTGACCGTCCAGGCGGTCACCGAACTCGATAATAA
>NZ_CBFFRJ010000563.1:0-78 GCF_965644225.1 Phytobacter sp. V91
GTGAACCGCCCCGGTTTTCCTGGAGAGTATTTTAGTTGGGAACTCAGGCTGCCAGATCCTTATTCCCGATGGAAGCAT
>NZ_CBFFRJ010000564.1:0-78 GCF_965644225.1 Phytobacter sp. V91
TACAGCTCAGCTAAGGTAAGGCTAATACAGATAAGGACTCCACTGAACCCCACCGATTAAATCGCACCTTCCCTAAGG
>NZ_CBFFRJ010000565.1:0-78 GCF_965644225.1 Phytobacter sp. V91
CGTAAGCGTCTCATACATACCGTATATTGACTTAAAATAGCAATATGCAGCAACTCAGAACCGTACGGACTTACTATT
>NZ_CBFFRJ010000566.1:0-78 GCF_965644225.1 Phytobacter sp. V91
CCATCACTGCGTTTCGGGATCCTGTGTTCATGGTCAGTGAGTTTTTAAAACGTTTTTCCAGATTCCTAACCATGAACT
>NZ_CBFFRJ010000567.1:0-78 GCF_965644225.1 Phytobacter sp. V91
GGCCGAGGGCGGTTAAGATATCAAAAACCCGTTATCCGGTGAAACGCAGTGCCGCTCCGCTTAAGTGAACGGCATTAT